>NZ_JBYIPB010000007.1:0-232373 GCF_057706855.1 Microbacterium sp. bgisy207 | reverse complement strand
GACCCAGTTTCTTGATATCGACATGCACGATATCGCCCGGCGCGGCCGCCTCGTACCGGATCGGTTTCGGCTTCCGAACGGGCAGCCCGGTGTTGCGGTCCAGATGCGACAGCCGCGGCATCCGATAGCGGGCAAGCACCCGACCCACGGTCGCCGGGTTCAACCCCAGATGCCAGGCGATCCGCCGAGCACCCCACCGCCGGTTGAAGCGGATCGCGACGATCCGCCGCTCCGTGCGACGGTCAAGCTGGGTCGGCGATCGATACGGACGGGAACTGCGATCAGTCATCGGCTGACCCGCCCGGTATCGATCGGCCCACTTCTTCGCCGTCGCCTGCGAACACTGGAACCGTTCCCCAGCCCGGGCGAGCGACCAGCCGCCGACAACGACCGCACGAGCAAGCCGAAGCCGCCCCCTCGGCGTCAAATGAGCATTAGCGTGAACCACGAAGACCTCCGGTCACCGATGCGAGTTGTCAGATACCCACATCGTCCCGGAGGTCTTCACCTACCCGCGACGCACACAACGTCCCGGGTCGCTACACCTAGGTCGCGGCCCAGCAGTTATCACCGCATGCAGGCACATCTCTCTGAGATCCTCACCACTGTCCACTCTCCCCAACTCTTGACCCTCTGACGTTCGCTGATCCGCCAACCGGACCCCGGACTCGCTCATTTCTGACTTCTTCACAAGAATGGACGTATCCTACCTGATATGGTAGCTGTTATCTTAGGTAGGAGGCGAAGGCATGAAAGGTGGCGTGATCCCGTTCCGGGGCACAGGCTCGGATGCCCTGCGCTATCTGGAGTCCGACCGCGCGCGGGCGGACGAGTATTACCTGGAGGCGGGGACCGCCCTGGCCGAGTTCACGGCGGTCGACGCCGAGGGCCGAGTGATCGGCGAGCTCGGGCTGACCGCCGAGGAGTACCGCCAGTGGGTTGGCTGGATCAACCCGCTCACCGGGGAGTCGATGGGCCGACCCCGGCTGCGGGGCGAGGGTGGCCGGGGGTCGCCCCGGTTCATGGAGATGGTCGTGAACGTCCCGAAGTCCCTGTCGGTCGCCGCCGGCCTGCACCCGGAGGTGTCCGAGGCCCTGGACGCCGCCCAGCGGGACGCGGTTGCGGAGATCCGGTCCTGGCTCGGCCAGCACTCGGTCACCCGCGTCGGCGCGCGCGGGAAGCAGGAGGTCGTGCCGATCGAGCAGCTCGAAACCGTGGCCGTGTCGCACAAGACCTCCCGTGCGGGCGACCCGCACCGGCATATCCACTTCCAGATCGGGACGCGCGTGTGGGCGGCCGGTCGCTGGCGCGGGCTCTACACCGCGGCGCTGTTCCGGCAGCAGGGCGCGATCCGCGCCCTCGGCACGGCGGTCATCGCCGCGCACCCGCAGCTCGCCGCGGTGCTCGACGCGCACGGTCTCACCCTTGACCCGGTGACCGGGGAGGTCGCGGAGCTGGTGCCGTGGAAAGCGGTCATGTCCAAGCGCGGGCAGCAGGTGGCGCGCAACCTCGCCAAGTTCGAGGCCGAGTGGGAGGCCGCGCATCCCGGCCAGGAGACGGGGCCGGTGGTGCGCGCCAGGTTGCACGCGAAGGCGTGGGATCATGAGCGGCCGAGCAAGAAGCCCAGCGTGCTCGGCTCCGAGGCCGGCTGGTTGCGCGAGTTGCAGGAGGCTGGCTACACCCCGGACCTGCCGCGCGCCACCGTGCAACCCCTGCGCACGCTGGACGAGCTGGCCGTGCAACAGGTCGCCTCCCGTGCGCTCGACCGCTGCGCGGCTGCTGCATCCGCATGGACCGTGCATGACGTGCAGGAGCAGGTGGCGCACATCGTCACCGAGGCCGGTGTGCGCGCCACCCGCGAGGAGCTGCGCGAGTTCATCACCATCACGACCCGGCTCGCGGCGGACGACTGCCTCTCGATCCTGCCGCCGGATGCGCCACGGCTGGAGCATGTTGCGCACCTCACGACGCTGCACGTAGTGGCCGTCGAGACGGAGCTGCGCGACCGACTGGCTGCACGCGCCACCCGGCCGGTGCACGGCGCAACCCCGCGCGTGCAGGAGCCGGGGCTGGATGCGGACCAGGCGCGCGCCGCCGCCGCGCTCGCCTCCACCCGGCCGCTCGTCGTGGTCGAGGGCGCGGCGGGCGCGGGCAAGACGACCATGCTCGGTGCTGCGATCCGCGCCGCCGGACAGGAGGGTCGTTCGGTGCGGGTGGTGACCCCGACGAAGAAGGCCGCCGACGTCGCCGCCGCCGAGCTGGGCGTGCCGACCGACTCGGTAGCGGCACTCGTCTACGACCACGGGTTCCGGTGGAACGCCGATGGTGTCTGGACCCGGCTGGCCGTGGGCGACACGGACCCGGTGACGGGCGCGACCTACCGCGGCCCGGCGAAGGAGAACCGACTGGCCGCCGCCGAGCGGGTTGTGGTGGACGAGGCGGGGATGCTCGACCAGGACACCGCCCTCGCCCTGCTGACCGTCGCGGACGAGGCCGGCGCGACGCTCGCACTCGTCGGGGACCGGGCGCAGCTCCCCGCCGTGGGGCGCGGCGGGGTGCTCGACATCGCGGCCGCGCTCGTCCCCCGCGTCTACTCGCTGACGAGCCTGCACCGCTTCGCGGACCCCGACTACGCGCAGCTCACCCTCGCCCTGCGGACCGGCCGCGACCCGGCCGAGTTGTTCGACCGGCTCCACGCGCTCGGACTCGTGCGGCTCCACGAGGACACCGAGGCGCTGCGCGCCGCGGTCGCCGCCGAGCGGATCGACGGAGCCGCGATCACCGCGGCGACCAACGACGAGGCGCGCGAACTGAACACTCTGATCCGAGAGGACCGGGTGCGCGCGGGCGCGGTCGACGACGCCCGCACCATCGACGGCGCGGACGGCCTGAGCATCGGCGCCGGCGACCTCATCCAGACCCGCCGCAACGACTCGGAGATGGGCGTGGCGAACCGGCAGACCTGGATCGTCCAGCACGTCAGCGGCGACGGCAGCCTGTGGGTGCGGGACGCCGCGAGCCAGCGGAAGCAGCAGCGCACCGTGCATCTGCCCGCCGAGTACGTCGCCGAGCACGCGCACCTGGCCTACGCCGCGACCGCCTACGGCGTCCAGGGCATGACTGCCCCCGCGTCGCACACCGTCCTGTCGGACGCGCTCGACGCGGCCGGCGTCTACGTCGGCCTCACCCGCGGGCAGGAGGAGAACAGGCTGCACGTCGTCGCCGCGGACCTCGGGGACGCGCGCGAGCAGTTCCAGGCCGCGCTCGAGCGGGACCGCGCCGACCGCGGACTGCGCGAGGCCACCGAGCGGGCGCAGGCCGCCGTCGCGGGCATCGTCGCGGACGGGCCGGTGCGCGTCGTGAACGCCGAGCGCACCCGACTGCGGCAGAGCATCGAGCAGGCCGAGCGCCAGGCGGCACGGTGGGCGGAGGCGGCCGAGGCGATGGAGCGCCAGTCGGCCGCGCACCGCGTCGAGGCCGAGGCGCTGCTGGCCGAGGTCGAGGCCGCCGCCCAGCAGGTCGAGGCGGCACGGGCCGAGGCCGTCCCGCCGCTGGTCGAGCAGGCCGGCACGGACGCCGCCGCGGTCCTCGCGGTCAGGGAGCGCCACGAGACGGCGATCGCCGCCAGGAGCCGTGCCGGGGCGCTGAGGCGTCGGAGCGCCGACCGGGCGCTGACCGAGGCCGAGCGCCAGCGCCACGAGGCCGAGCACCTGACCCGGCAGCGGTGGGGCTCGATCCCGCGTACGCCGGAGCAGGCGCCGGCGTGGGCGCAGGCGGCGGCCGAGCAACAGGCCGAGGCCGACCCGCGGCTGGCCGACGCCATGCGCACGCACGCGCAGGCCCGGCAGGAGCAGCGCCGTGCCGGGGACCGGCAGGAGCGGCAGCGGGCCATGCTGCACACGCGGCTGTTCAGCAAGCCGTACAGCACCGGCAGCCCGCGCCGCCAGGCCGAGAGCGCCCAGCAGCAGGCCGAGGCGCTGCGACGCCAGCTCGCGGAGCTGGAAGCCCTGCCGGTCGCCGAGGCCGCAGCCCAGGTCGAGGCCCGAGCCGAGGCCGAGCGCGTCGCAGCCGAGGCCCTGGCGCGGCGTGCCGCAGAGCTGCACGACTTCACCCGCGACCAGCACCGTCCGAGCCCGAGCAGCGGACCCGACTTCGGGCCGAGCCTGTAGCGACGCGCTCGGGGGCAAGTGCGCGCCGCTCCCCCGACGACTACCCGCGGCGGCCCGGCGGGAGCAGTCCGCGCGAGCGGGTGCGCACGAGCCAGCCCTGCGCGGTGGCGTGGGCGACGCCGTTGATCTTCGCCATCGTGACAGCAGGCGCCGCGTCCCCCTGCGCCGAGAGCTTGCCGTACTGGAGGGCGACCAGCTCGTAGAAGTCGGGCGTGCGCTTCGGGTTCCCGAGCGGCTTGAGCAGATCCCGCTCGCTGATCTTCCGGCCGGAGGGCAGCACGATCTTCCCGCCGGTGATGGTCACCGTGCGCTTCATGGCGAACAGGCGCTCGTTGATCGCCGCCTCGATGCGCGCGGTCGGCAGGGTGCGGAGGTCTTGGCTGGACACGGGATCGCCCGGCCGCCACGGGAGGTAGACGACGCCGGTGATGCGCACCTCCTCGGGCACGGCGAACTGCTGGCGCTGGAGCCGGATGAACACGCGGGTCGCCGTGGCTGTGTGCTCGATGTAGCGCCAGCGGCCGTCGATCGTCTCGTTCTGCTCCGAGTCGAGCTGCGCCTGCCGGTCGGCCTCGGTCGTCACCTGATCGTTGTAGCCCAGGATCGCGTCGATCTGCGCGCTGGCGTCGTCGTCGCGCTCGCCGGGGAACCGGCTCGGCAGATGCCAGCCGTCCGGCAGGTCGGCCGAGACGATCAGGCCGTCATAGGACTGATCGCCGGGTCTGCGCGGGGCTGCGGTCACATCCCGAGTGTACCGAGCGACACGAGCAACTAAAACTCTTGCTGTGATTGGCGTGTTGTGGTCTAATCTAAGACGACAGCAGCAATCGCGGCTGTGATCGTAGATGCGAAGGAGGCCGTGATGGGTCAGAGCGCATCGCCCCTCGACGCTCGGGAGCCCGAGCGCCTGTTCTACTCCGAGGAGGAGACAGCGGCGCTGCTCGGCATCCACCGCACGACCCTGCGCACCCTCGCCCTGGAGGGCCAGGCCCCGGTGGAGCCGATTCGGCTCACCCGGCACAAGCGCGTCTACCGCCGCATCGACGTGCAGCGCCTCGCGGGGCTGGAGCAGTAGGAGCCAGTCATGGGAAGCATCGAGTCCTACGACACGGCCAAGGGCCGTCGCTACCGGGCGCTCTACCGACGCCCGGACAAGAAGCAGACGCAGAAGCGCGGCTTCACCACCAAGAAGGCCGCCGAGCTGTTCCTGGCGACCACGGAGGTCGACATCGCCCAGGGCCGCTACCTCGACCCGTCGCGTGCGCGGGTGACCGTGGCCGAATGGCTCCAGACCTGGATCGCCGCCCGCGGCGACCTCCGGGCGACGACCCGCAGCCGGGTCGAGAACATCATCGCCAAGCACATCGTCCCCGAGTTGGGGAAGATCCCGATCGGCGACCTCACCCGCCTGCGGGTGCAGGAGTGGGCCTCGGCCCTCCCCGGTGCCCCGGCGACCGTCCGCAAGATCGTCAACGTCCTCTCCGGTTCGCTCCGATTCGCGGTCGAGGACGAGCGCCTGCCGTCCAACCCCGCCGCCCGGCTCAAACTCCCCAAGCCCACCAAGTCCCGCAAGCGGTATCTGTCCCACAATCAGGTCGCCGCGCTCGCCCAGGCCATTGACGAGATGAAGGATGGGCGCGAGTACGGCTACGGCCTCGTCGTCCTCGTGCTCGCCTACTGCGGCCTGCGCTGGGGCGAGCTGTCCGGGCTCCGCATCCGTGACCTCGACCTCGACGCGAAGCACCCGCGCCTCACCGTCGAGCAGACCGTCGTGGCCGACAAGGGCTACCAGCGCATCGAGCCGCCGAAGGACTACGAGCACCGCAGTATCCCGATCCCGGCGTTCCTCGTCGGGCTGCTCCGCGCGCAGATCGCCGGGCGCCCGGCCTACGCCCCGGTGTTCTACGGCATCCGCACCGGCACCTGGCTTCGCAACCACGTCTACCGGGTCGGCTGGTTCGACACCGCGGCCGAGGCGGTCGGGATCAAGGGCCTCACCCCGCACGAGCTGCGGCACACCGCTGCCTCGCTCGCCGTCAGCGCCGGCGCGAACGTGAAGGCCGTCCAGCGGATGCTCGGGCACGCCTCGGCCGCGGTGACCCTCGACGTGTACGCCGACCTGTTCGATGACGACCTGGACGGTGTTGCCACGGCGCTGAACCTCGCGGCCATGCAATCAGATGTTGCCAATCTGTTGCCAAAAGCGGCATAGCGCCCGTTCGAGCCTTTCGGCAGGAACAAGAAAACCCCCGGCTGACCGGGGGTCTTCTTGTTGGTGACCCCAGCGGGATTCGAACCCGCGTTACCGCCGTGAGAGGGCGGCGTACTAGGCCGCTATACGATGGGGCCGCAAGACAACCGTTCGATTATGCCACACCGATCGCGCCCGGGACAAAACGAGACAGGATCGCCCCGGCTCGGCGTCGCGCACCTACGATGAGGGCCACACACCGTCGCCAACGACCTGCCGACGGTTCCCTTCGGCGAAGGATCAACGATGACCGAGCGCCCGTGGATGCAGCGGTATGCCGATGACGTGGCACCCGAGCTGCCCGCGATCTCCTATGACAACCTGCCGGCGATGATCCGGGAGGCCGCGACCGAGTACGGCCCACAGATTGCCTTCACCCAGTGCATGCCCAACGGCATGAACGGGTCACTGACCTACACCCAGGTCGATGAGCTCTCGGATCACTTCGCGGCGTATCTGCGCGAGGTCATCGGCCTCGGTCCCGGGGATCGGGTCGCTGTGCAGATGCCGAACTGTCTGACGTATCCGGTCGTCGCATTCGGCGTCTTCAAGGCGGGGTGCGTGCTCGTCAACACGAACCCGCTCTACACGCCCACCGAGATGGTTCACCAGTTCTCGGATGCGGGAGCCAAAGCGCTCGTCGTCATCGACATGTTCGCCGACCGGCTTCCCGATGTGCTCCCGCGGACGAGCATCGAGACGGTCGTGACGGTGCGCATCGCGGAATTCTTCCCGCCGGTGATCGCCGGAGTGATCCGCATGGTGCAGAAGGTCTGGAATCGTTCGCTCCCGCCCATCACGGTCGCTCACACGCCGTTCTCGGAGGCGCTTCGTGCCGGGCGGGAAGCGACGTCGGCGGAGGCCCTCGCGTCCTACCTGACCGGAATCGGGCCGGGAAGCCTCGCGGCTCTGCAATACACCGGTGGGACGACCGGCGTGTCGAAAGGCGCCATGCTCTCCCACGGCAACCTCACGGCCAACACCTTGCAGATGATCCAGATGTGCGGGAGCTACATGCGCACGGGGGTGGAGGTCGTCCTCACGGCACTGCCGCTGTACCACATCTTCGCATTCACGGTGAATCTGCTCGGGTTCTATCGGATCGGCGCGCGCAACATCCTGATCCCGTCGCCGCGCCCGCCGAGCAACCTCAAGCGCGCATTCGAGAACTACAAGATCACGTGGGTCACAGGAGTGAACACGCTCTTCAACGCACTCCTGAACGAAAGATGGTTCCTCGACAGCCCGCCGCGACATCTGCGAGCCTCCGCTGCCGGCGGGATGGCGCTCTTCGAGTCGGTCGCCGCGCAGTGGAACACCGTGACGGGCACGCCGATCGTCGAGGGGTACGGCCTGACGGAAACCTCGCCGGTCTTGAGTTTCAATCCGTTCAGCTCGAGCGCCAAACCCGGCACGATCGGCATCCCGGTGCCCTCGACAGAGCTGCGGTGCATCGATGATGACGGCGTCGAGGTGGAACCGGGCACGCCGGGAGAGATCGCCGCGAAGGGTCCGCAAGTGATGCTCGGCTACTGGCAGCGGCCGGAAGAGACCGCCGCGAGCATGGTCGACGGCTTCTTCCGCACAGGTGACATCGCCGAGATGGACGCCGACGGATTCTTCACGATCGTGGATCGAAAGAAGGACATGATCCTCGTGAGCGGGTTCAACGTGTACCCGAACGAGATCGAGGAACGGATCGCGGAACTCCCCGGGGTGCTCGAGGTCGGCGTTGTCGGCATTCCCGACGAGAAGACCGGTGAAGCGGTCCGCGCGTATATCGTCGCGGCGAACACTCCCCCCGCGGAGGATGCGGTGATCGCGCACTGCCGCGAGACGCTCGCGGCGTACAAAGTACCGAGGTCGGTGCGGTTCGTCACCGACCTGCCCAAGAGCCCGATCGGGAAAATCCTTCGCCGTGAACTGCGGGCGCAGGCGGTCACGTCAGACACCGCCAGTTTCCCCGCGCGAGGAAGGGAGCTGTCATGATCGTCCCGCTCATCGCCTCAGCCCAGGCTGTCGTGAACGAGCAGGATGTTGTCACTCCGTTCGAGCAGGCTCTGCTGGTCGGGCTCGTCTTCGTGATCATGTTCGGTCTCGGGGCCGGCCTGACACCGCGAGACTTCAAGCTCGCGCTTCGCCGCCCCTATGGGCTGGTCATCGGCTTCGTCACGCAGTTCGGGATCATGCCGCTGTTGGCGTATCTGCTGATCGTCGCGTTCCTGTTCCAGCTTCCACCCGAGTACGCGCTGCCCGTGGCGATCGGCGCACTGCTCATGGGGTGTGTGCCGGCGGGTACGACCTCGAACATCTTCACCTACTTCTCCAAGGGAAACCTGGCGCTGAGCGTGATCATGACGACCAACTCGACGCTGTGGGCGATCCTCATGACACCGCTCGTGCTCGCGCTCTACGGCGCGCTGATCTTTCCCTCGGGCTCGCAGCTGCAGATCCCTATCGCGAACATCGTGATCACGTTGGCGACGCTGCTGATCCCGGTGGTCGCGGGCATGATCCTGCGGCGGTTCAGCGCCAACATCGGCTCAGTGATGGAACTGCTGGGGGGCTTTTTCGGCCTCTTCTTCATCGTGTTCCTGATGGCGACGTGGGTGCCCCGCAACTGGGCGCTGCTCACCTCGACGCCGTGGCAGACCTACACCGTCGCGATCGGACTGGGGCTGTTCGGCATCGCGGTCGCCTATGCCATCGCGCGCGCCATCCGCCTGCATCCGGCGAATGCGCGAACGATCGGCCTCGAAACCGGCATCCAGAACGGCCCGCTCGCGATCGCGATCGTGCTGCTCACCTTTGCCGACAGCCCGGACATCGGGCTGATCCTCATCGTTCCGGCGCTCTACTCACTGTTCATCGTGATCGTGGCGACCTTCGTCACGATCTGGTTCCGACGGGCGAACACCGCCGCGGAACAGAAGATCCCCAACCTGCTGTAGTGCGAACCGAGCGTGGCGGCTTGCCGACCTCCTGCCGCGAGGGTTGACTCGAACCATGCGAGTCACCAAGCACGAGCACGCTGCCCTCACGATCAGGGATTCGGGGAAGACACTGGTCATCGACCCGGGTTCCTTCACCGATCCGCTGCCGGATGACGGCGATGTCGTCGCCGTCGTGCTCACGCATGAGCATCCCGACCATTGGACGCCGGAACACCTGCGCCGAATCCTGATGCACGCGCCCAAGGCGCAGATCCTCGGCCCCCAGGGACTCGCCGACGCCGCTGCCGGATTCGACGTCACCGTCGTCTCACCTGGCGACAGGGTGAGTGTCGGCCCGTTCGAGCTCGAATTCTTCGGAGGCCGCCACGCCGTCATCCACGACTCGATCCCGGTGATCGACAACGTCGGCGTGCTCGTGAACGACCGGTTCTATTACCCCGGGGATTCGTACGATGTCCCCGAGGGGCGAGACGTGAAGCTTCTCGCGGCACCGGTCGGCGCGCCGTGGCTGAAGATCGGCGAAGCGATGGACTTCGTCCTGGCTGTCGCACCGCGCCTGTGCTTCGGCACACACGACATGACACTCTCGATCATCGGCCGCACCATGGGGCGTCAGCGTCTGCGGTGGGCCACCGAACAGGGCGGCGGCGAGTTCCTCGAATTGGACGCCGGGGCCACCATCGACATCTGACACGGCCCCTTCGGTCAGCTGTCGTTGAGCTCGGGTCCGCGGCCGGCAGGCTCGCGCACCCAGATCTCCACAACGTCGCCTCGAGCGACGAAGCGCACCACCCCGCCGTCCTCGAGCGACGACGCCAGTGGCATGGGGATGTCAGGGTTCACGCGGAAGTCGACGACCGGGTCGAGGGGGTCGGGCGCGCAGCTCCCGTTTCCCCACAGCTCGCCCCAGACGACGATGAGGCACCGCGCGCCGTCGGCACTGGCGCCGGTCCACATCGTGACACCCTCCACCTGCTCGTACTGCTGGAGGGTCCCGGGATCGACATCGAGTGCCCGCTCGGCCTGCCGGATCCACGCCTCTGTCGGATCGACCAGGGCGTCCCGGTCGAGCGCTGCGACGATATCGGGTCTCGAGGTCCAGAGGACCGGGAGCGTGAGCCCCGCGACAAGGCCGACAGCGAGCGCGGCACCCACCGTAAGCACTGCTCCCGGATGCCGCCACCAGATCACCCTCGGAACCGGCAGCACGGGCGTGACCGAGGCCGGCTCAGTGCCCTCCGGCCCCGGCAGCGGACCGTCAGGATCGGCGCGCACATCGGCATCCGTGATCGGCGACTCACCGGGTCCCTGCTCGTCGCCGCGGCGCGAGAGCTCCTCGAGCTCGGTGAGCCGCGCTGCGGCATCCGGATCCGTTGCGATGTCAGCGCGCGGACCGTACGCCCGCTCCCGGAGGGCCTCGAGTTCGCGACGGAGATCCCTCGGCAACGTCGCGCTCATGAGTCCCATTATCGAGCCGGCCCGCAGGCGCGGGGCCGATCCGAAGCGACTCCGCTCCGACGCCCACGACCATAGGACGTTCATAGGATGCCGAAAGGTCGCACCACACGGTGCTCCCTACCGTCGGATGCATGGTCACCGATGCTCCCCCGCTGCCCCCGGCATCCGTCTCATCGACCCCCCGCTCGCGCATCGCATCGGCGCGGCGACAGTGGGGCTTCCGGCTCGGCCTCGCCGCCCTGGCCGTCGCGACCGCGCTGTTGACCGTGTGGGCGATCGACTCGGCGTCCGAGTCGCAGTACTACGCGGCGATCGCCGTCTCGATGAGCCAGAATCCGGCGAACTTCTTCTTCGGCGCGTTCGACCCGGCCGGGACGGTCACACTCGACAAGATCCCCGGGTCGTTCTGGATCCCCGCCCTGTTCGTCGCCGTGTTCGGCTACGCGACGTGGACCGTCGTCGTGCCCAACGCGCTCGCCGCGGTGGCCACCGTCGTGGTGGTGGCAGTGACCGGGCGGCGACTCGTTTCGCCGATGGCCGGGCTGATCGCGGGTGCGGTGGTGGCCACGACGCCGATCCTCATCGCCGTATCGCGCTCCAACCAGCCCGAGACCTTCTTCGTGCTCAGTCTGGCGCTGGTCGCGTGGGCCGCGGCGCGTGCCCTCACCCAGCGGAGCCTCGGGTGGCTCATCGCGGCAGGCCTGTTCGTCGCACTCGCCTTCCAGACGTACATGCTCGTCGCGTGGGCGGTGTGGCCGGCTCTTGCGCTCGCGTACCTGGTCACCGCCCAGCCGGTCGCCCGACGAGTCTGGCATGTCGCTGTCGCCGGGGCCGTGAGCATTGCGACGTCGCTGACCTGGATCGTCATCGTCTCCCTCATCCCCGCCGACTCGCGGCCCTACATCGGCAGCACGCTGAGCAACAACCCTTGGGAGATGGTGTTCGGCTACAACGGCCTTGGCCGCTTCTCCGCCACGGCCGACTCGTCAGAGTACCTGTCGTTCAGCCCGCCCTTCTCCGGCGATCCGAGCGTGGTCCGGTTGTTCACCGAGCAGCTCGCGGGCCAGATCGCGTGGCTGCTGCCGGCGGCGCTGCTCGCCACGGGTGTGCTCTGGATGCTGCGCTTCTCGCGCCCGGTCACGGTCTTCCTCGGCACATGGCTCGTCGTGTTCGCAGCGATGTTCTCTGCGGTCGACGGGATGCACCAGTTCTATACGGCCGCGCTCGCTCTGCCCGTTGCCCTGCTCATCGGGCTCGCGTTCGGGGTGGCACGGCAACGGGGCATCCTGTGGCCGCAGGTGTCGCTCATCGCCGTCACAGGAGTGACCGCGGTGCTGATTTCGCTGTGGTACCCGGGCTACTCCACCGTGGTCTCGGTGGTTCAGGCAGCCATCGGCGCTGTCGCAATCGTGCTGGTGTTCGCAGCGAGCGGGCGGCGCAACCAGACTCGACGGTTCGTCCCGCGGTGGATAACCGCGCTGGTTGCCACGCTCGCGTTGGTGCTCACACCCGCGGTCTGGGCGGCGGTGACGATTGCCAATCCGAGCGACATCAATCCCGTCGCCGGCGGCGTCTCTGAGATGGGCGGCGGGGGCCCGGACGGTGGATTGGGCGCGGCGCCGGGACAGGGCGGCGCTCCTGGCACCGGTTCTCCCCAGGTGGGCGCGGCGCCGGGACAGGGCGGGGATCCGGGCTCCCGGGCGGGCCAGCCGGGAGGAGCGCAGAATCCGGGGATCGGGCCGATGGCGGGCCTCGGGCAAGCCTTCGGCGGGACAGCCGCCTCTACCGCGTCCGCCGACCTGGTTGCATGGCTGCAAGAGAACCAGGGTGACGCGCACTACATGGTCGCAACGTTCGGAGCGCAAAGCGCCGCCGGCATCATCCTCGCGACCGACGGCGGATCGGTTCTTCCGATCGGCGGCTTCAATGGCAGCGACGCTGTCCCCACTCTCGAGGAGTTCCGACAACTCGTGGCAGACGGCGACCTACGCTACGTGCTCACGGCGAGTGAACCCGGAGGGGCGGCGGCGCGCGATAGCGGATCTTCATCGACATCCGCTCAGATCCAGGCGTGGGTCGCAGAGAACTGCACGGCGGCGACGGATGCCCCGAGCAACGCGGTGTACGACTGCGCCATCTGATGGCACGACCCGCGCGAGGGTCGCAGGCGCGGACTAGGCTCGAATCGGAACCGGCAGGCCCCTGTCGAACGACGAGGAGTGAGCGTGGCCGAGAGAACCGACCCGCGGGTCGCGGTGTACCTGGACTTCGACAACATCGTCATGTCCTGGTACGACACGGTGCACGGGCGCAACGCCTATGGCCGTGACCGGCAGCGCATCGCGGCCGACCCCACCGAGCCGGAGATCGCCGAGCGCCTGGCTGCGGCCACCGTCGACCTCGGCGCGATCATCGACTACGCGGCATCCTTCGGCACCCTCGTGCTGACCCGCGCCTACGCCGACTGGTCCTCGCCGGTCAACGCCGAGTACCGCAGCCAGCTCGTGGCGCGCGCGGTCGATCTCGTGCAGCTGTTCCCCGCGGCGGCGTATGCGAAGAACGGCGCCGACATCCGGCTCGCGGTCGACGCTGTAGAGGACATGTTCCGGTTGCCGGACCTGTCGCACGTCGTCATCGTCGCCGGCGACTCGGATTACGTGCCCCTCGCACAGCGCTGCAAGCGCCTCGGTCGATTCGTTGTCGGCGTCGGGGTCGCGGGGTCCAGCGCCCGGTCCCTCGCCGCTGCCTGCGACCGCTTCGACACCTACGACGCTCTTCCCGGCATCGAGCGCCAGCCGGGGAAGGATGCCGAGAGCGCCGTGGCCGCGAAGACGCGCCGCAGCCGCAAGAAGGCCGCCGATCCGGGCGCCGAGCTGCTTGAGCGCGCGCTACGGCTCGAGGGCGACCGCGAGGGCACGGACTGGCAGCACGCAAACGTCGTCAAGAGCCTGATCACGCGGCTGGACCCGGGTTTCAGCGAGCGGGCCCTGGGTTTTCGCAGCTTCACGGAGTTCATCAAGGCCCACCCGCAGGTGGCCGAGATCGACGAAACCGAGAACATCGTGCAGATTCGCCTAGCCGCCGGGACGCGCTAAGCGCCAGACCGTGCCTGGCGCATACATGTGCGCGTTCCGCCGCGGCAGTGGCATACTGATGGCGCACTCCCGCGGCATCTGCTGCTCGTGAGGGGGAGTGAACGGCAAGGAAGAGACATGAAAGGTTCGGGCTTCAGCATCCCCTGCTGACCGGACCACGCTCTCTTTCCGCGGACCCGTGTCAGCGTCACCCCTGACGTCGTCAGGAACCGACACGCTCTGGAGTTCCGCATGCCTGCCCCCGTTCCTTCCGTCGTTCTGCACGACCTCACGTTCACCTGGCCCGACGGCCACCGCGTTCTCGACGCTGTGTCGGGTTCGTTCCCGCCCGGCTCGACGGGTCTGGTCGGTCTCAACGGCGTCGGCAAGTCGACGCTGCTGCGTCTGATCGGCGGCAGACTGACTCCGACATCCGGATCCGTCCAGGCGGCCGGCGTCGTCGACTATCTGCCGCAGCGGACGGATGCCGGCCCGGGCCGCGCGGTGATCGATCTTCTCGGCATCCGGTCGATCGTCGACGCGATCGCGGCGGTCGAGCAGGGAGAGATCGATCCCGCGCTGTTCGACACGATCGACACGCACTGGGACATCGAGGAGCAGGCAGCCGCCGCCCTGAGCGCAGCGGGCGTGGACATCGATGACCTGCATCGACCGGTGAGCACAATCTCGGGCGGTGAAGCGATGATCGCCGCGCTCGTCGGCATTCGAATGCGCGGAGCCGACATTGCGCTGCTCGACGAGCCGACGAACAATCTCGATGCCGACGGACGGGTGCGCGTGCACGAACTCATCGGCGCGTGGAACGGCCCCGTGATCGTGGTCAGTCACGATCTCGAGTTGCTCGAGCGGATGCAGAACACTGCCGAACTGCGGGCGGGGTCGCTCACGCTCTACGGCGGCCCATACAGCGCGTTCTGCGAGCAGGTGGCACGGGAGCAGGAGGCAGCCGAACGCGCGGTCCGTTCCGCGGAACACGCCGTCCGCGTCGAGAAGCGGCAGCGGATCGCTGCGGCCGAGCGCATCGCCCACAGCGAGCGACAGGGGAAGAAGGATGCCGTCAATCGCAAGTACATCGGCGCTGTCGTCAACGACCGGCGCAACTCCGCCGAGAAGACGCAAGGAAAGCTGCGCGGACTGCTCGATGACCGGATACAGGCGGCGCAGCGTTCCCTCCACGACGCCGAGTCACGCATCCGTGATGACGACCGGGTCAGCATCGACCTTTCCGACCCCGCCGTGCCCTCAGGCAAGCGGATCGCCGAACTCACCGGCACCGATGGGCGCACGATGGTCCTCCAGGGGCCGGAGCGGATCGCGATCACCGGACCGAACGGCGTCGGCAAGACCACGCTGCTTCAAGGGCTCATTGCGGGCGTGGCCGCGGCACCCGGGCGGGCGGTTGCCGTCGCTCACGTCGACCGCATCGGCGAGCTCTCGCAACGGCTCGACAACCTCGACGATGCTGCATCCGTCATCGAGAATGTCGCCCGGGTCGCCCCGCACATGCCCCGAGCAGAGCTTCGCAATCAGCTCGCGCGGCTCCTCGTGCGCGGCGCCATGGTCGATCGGCCCGTGGGGACGCTCTCCGGCGGGGAGCGATTCCGCGTCGCGCTCGCGCACGTGCTGCTGGCCGACCCGCCTCCGCAACTGATCGTGCTCGATGAGCCGACCAACAACCTCGATCTGCACACCACGGAGCAACTCATCGACGCGCTCAGCGCCTACCGCGGCGCGATGATCGTCGTCAGTCACGACCGCGGCTTTCTCGATCGGCTCGGGCTGAATGCCGAGCTCACGCTGGATGCCGCGGGAGTGCTGACGCCGGCCCGGTAGGCGCCGGGCGGGGGCCGCACTATCGGCAAGCGATCGGCATCCAGAGTTCGGTCGTTGCGGTGCTGACGTCGTCAGCACGATCGAGCATCGCGACGATCGAGGGACCAGAGCGCAGCTGCCAGGGGTTGGAGGGGAACCAGTCCGACGCGGATGCCGCGTAGGCCTCCTGGAGCGCTGCAGGGTAGGGTCCGGACGTGCGGAACACGGCCCACTGTCCCGCCTCGACCTCGATCACATCGAGATCAGCGGGCACGGGTGCCGCGGCATCCAGAGCGACGCCGTGCAGGTAGGTGAGTTCGGTTCCCTCCGTGTAGTCCGGGTCGGCGCCATCGCTGACCTGCAGCAACCCACCCGGCTCCGTGCTGCTGAGCTCCTTGAGACGGGCGTGCTCGCTCGCGGGAAGCGCTGCGACGAACTGCTGGATGTGCGGATTGATTCCTTCGTGGATGAGCGGAACGCGCGTGGCGTGTCCGACGAGACGGAACGCAGGGCGTTCGGCGATGCGCGTGTCCATGGTGGTGTTCCCTTCGACGGTCAGGCGGAGCCTGAGTTTCGGTTGCGTGCGAAGGGGGCCACCACTGATCCGGACTTCGGCAGGCGACGAACCGTGGACCGCGCGAAACGCCCGGCCGAACGCCTCGGTCGACCCGTACCCGAACCGCACCGCGATATCGAGCAGCGGGTCGCCTGCGACGACCGCCGCGGCTGCGACCGTCATCCGTCGCCGACGTGTGTACTCCGACAGCGGCATCCCGACCAAAGACGAGAACATCCGCCGCAGGTGGTACTCCGTCACGCCCGCCTCCCGCGCGAGCGCGGCGATGTCAAGGTCTTCGGACAGGTCGTCGTCGATGACATCGATCAGTCGATTGAGTTCCGCGATCATGGGGCCTCCTTCGGCATCCAGCCTGCGAGATCCGACCCGCGCATACCCGATCGTTGCGGTCCCGTTCGATCGCCCCACGCCCGCGACTCGCGACTCGCGACTCGTCACAGCTTCCGGCTAGGCGTCCCCGGCGTACGCCGGTCCCGGCTAGAGGATCACGCGGGACTGGAGATCTGGACGAGGTTGCCGCACGTGTCATCGAGCGTCGCGACCACGACCGGCCCCATGGCCGTCGGTTCCTGTGTGAAACGCACCCCCTTCGCGACCAGGTCCGCGTGCGCCTCGGCGACGTCATCCACCCCGAAGGATGCCGCAGGGATGCCGTCGGCGACCAGGGCCTCTTTGTACGCCTTGGCGGCCGGGTGCTGGTCAGGCTCGAGCAGCAGCTCGGTCCCGTCCGGATCATCGGCACCGACAACGGTCAGCCAGCGGAACTCGCCGAGCGGGATGTCGTGCTTGACGACGAATCCCAAAGTGTCGGTGTAGAACGCCAGGGCCTTGGCTTGGTCGTCAACGAACACGCTCGTCACGGTGATGCGGATGCTCATGTCATTCCTTCGTCTGGGGAAGCCATCGATCGGTCAATCCGCTCAACGGAGCGGTGTCGAGGTAGTGCAGTTTGGTGCGACCGGCGCGCTCGGAACGAACGAGGCCTGCCTCTTCGAGCACCGCGAGATGCTGCGAGATCGCCTGCCGGGTCATCCCGACCCCGTGATGCACGGCGAGTCGGCCGCATATCTCGAACAGGCTCTGGCCATCGCGCTGCGCCAGCTCGTCCAGGATCAGTCTCCTGGTCGAGTCGGCAAGCGCGTGAAAGACATCGCCCACACCCGGACAATACGCAAGTAACTACTTGCATGTCAATGCCCCGTTGGGACTTGTGGCCGATGCTGTCACGCCTGCCACCGGCGACGATGGAGCCGTGGATGCCGAGAGCACAGATCGCGCGGAACTCTGGTGGCTTCCGGTCGGCGCGGGAGGAATGGTTGTGGCGCGCACGAGCAGATGGTGGGAGCTGCTGTCGGCTCGTCACGACCGCAGAGCGCCGCAACAGCTCGTGCACGCAGCGCTCGAGCTGTTCACGGACGGCGGCCGATTCGTCATTGAGATGACGCCGCAGTGGGGGCAGCCACAGGATGCCTCGGGGGTTGTCACTACCGGACCGGTGGGCCTGCGCGCGCTGGGCCGATTCCGGCTGTTCCGATACGAGGTCCGCGCGTGGCCCGAGGGGACCCTGCCCGATCGCGCGTATGCCGTGGCACCGCCGACCGTCATCACGCTGGGCCGGACGCGGGCACACGCGCTGCTCGACGCCCTTCCCGACATCCCTCGTCACACCTGGGGGCGTGTCGTTCCACCTACCGGCGACATGTGGAACAGCAACTCACTGATCGCGTGGGCGCTCTGCCGAGCAGGCATCGACGCGATGACTCTCACTCCCCCGGTCGGTTGCCGGGCGCCGGGCTGGGCGGCGGGTGTCGCGGCGGGAAGCCAGCAGCAGCACACGCAACCGACATCAGCATCGACGAGATCGTGAGCTCAGCATCGACGAGATCGTGAGCTGATGGAGCTCGATGAGCTCAGTCGACGCCGTTGCGAAGTGACCGACGCTCGATGAGGATCGTGTCCCGCCACTGGCCGGCATGAGGCCCGAGCTGTGAGCGAGCGATCCGTTCGCGTCGCCCCACGACCCGGAACCCGCACGACTCGTGCAGACGAAGGCTCGCGACGTTCTCGGGGAAGACGCTGGACTGGATCATCCAGAACCCCGCCGCATCCGCATCCGTCACGAACCGCCCGAGCAGCGCACGCCCGACGCCTCGGCCCTGGTACTCGGGCGCGACATAGACGGAGTGCTCGATGACGCCCCGGTAGGCGGCGCGTGTCGACACGGGTGAGGCCGCCGCCCACCCGACGACCTCCCCCGCCTCACTGACACTCACAAGACGCGGCACCGAGACCTTGCCCGCGTCGAAGCCTGCCCAGTCGGGCGTCTCAGTCTCGAAGGTCGCCTCGCCGCCCGCGATTCCCGCCGCGAAGATCCGCTCGACACTCGCCCAGTCCGCCGACGTCATCGGACGCACCGTCGTCGTCAACAGCACGATCCAGTGCCGGCAGCATCCGTCGAGCACACGCCCGTCGCCGGCAGCGTCAACTGCACCGAGGATGCCGACTCGAGATCGCCGTCGAGCCACGCGGCGACCGAACGCACCTGCTCATAACCGGTGGCAAGCAGGAAGGTCGGGGCACGACCATACGACTTCATGCCCACGATGAAAAAGCCGCGCTCGGGATGCTGCAGCTCAGCGAACCCGTGGGGAGGCACGGTTCCGCAGGAGTGGACATTCGGGTCGATCAGCGGCGCGAGACGGCGGGGCGCCTCGACAACGTCGTCGAGTTCGAGACGGATCTCCCGCAGCATCCCGAGATCCGGGCGGAACCCCGTCGCATTCACGACCAGGTCGGTTTCGTGCACCGCGGGCTCCCCGTCGCGGGTGCCGAGCAGCAGTACTCCGGTCTCGGTGCGCTCTGCGCGGGAGATGCGGAACGAATCCACGATCTCGATCTGCCCGGATGCCACGAGCTGATCCGTGCGAGCCCCCAGACGCGCACGACCTGGCAGCTCGTCGGCCTCGGATGCGGTGACGCGCGACGCCGACGGCGTGCGCAGCAGCCAGGTGATGCGGATCCCGGGCTCGCGCTCTGCGAGGTCGGCGAGCGCCAGCAGCGTGTTGGCAGCGGAGTGGCCCGCACCGACGACGGTCGTGTGGCGCCCAGCGAAAAGCTCCCGGTCGGCGCCGAGGACATCCGGCAGCGCGTGGAGCACGCGGTCGGCGACCTCTGCGCCGCCCCGCAGGTCCAGTCCAGATGCGGCGAGCGGGTTGGGGGTCTCGTAGGTTCCGGAGGCGTCGATGACCGCCCGGGCGCGCAGTTCCGAGGGCTGCCCGTCGGCATCTTCGATCTGCACGAGGAAGGGCACACGGGCTCGTCCCTGCGTGCGAGTGCGGTCGATCCCGTCCTTCCCGACAGCGGTCACCCGCGTCGACAACCGGGTCCGCGACGCAATCGCATCGAGCGCAGCGAGGGGCGCGAGGTACTCGTCGACCAGTTCCTGCCCGGTCGGCATCCGATCGAGATCGCTCGGCGCACTCCAGCCGGCTTCAGCGAGAAGTCGCTCGGCGGCGCGGTCGATAAGAGTGCGCCACGACGAGAACAGGCGCGTGTGCCCCCAGCGTCGCACCGACGATGCCACGCCGTCGCCGGCCTCCAGGATGACGACCTCGATGCCGCGTTCGAGCAGGTGCGCGGCGGCGGCGAGCCCCACGGGGCCTGCGCCGATGATGACCACGGGGAGCGTTCCGAGGCCGTCGCCGACAGCGGGGCGAGCAGTGAAATCGAGCAGTGTCATGGATGCCTCCGGGCGATCTCGAACGGATGTCGAAGGTCAGTATGTCCCCCTATATCGAAATCTGTCAATATTCACTATCATCGATGTATGACCGCCCTCGACATCATCCCCGCCACGACCGCACCGGCCTGCTGCGCGCCACTTGCGACGGCGCCTCTCGCCCAGGAGGATGCACAGGACCTGGCATCCGCGCTGAAGGCGCTCGCCGACCCGGCGCGGTTGAGGTTGCTGTCGATCGTCGCGGCGAGCGAAGGTCAGGAGGCGTGCGTCTGCGACCTCACCGAACCGATCGGACTCGCCCAACCGACCGTGTCTCACCACCTCAAGGTGCTCACCGACGCGGGCTTTCTCACCCGCTCCAAGCGCGGCACATGGGCCTACTTCCGGCTCGTGCCCAGCGCGCTGGATCGGGTGGCGGACTTCATCCGTCCGGAGTGAAAACCGAGGCCGAACGGTCATCCAGCCGTCGGCGCGCGCTCTGACTCCGCTCAGAGCCTGCGTCTGCGGCGTACTTCCGTGGTCAGGACGGCTCCAGTCCCGGTCAGCATCGCGGCAACGACGGCAAGGGCGATCCATACGGCCCCGTCGGCGCCGGTGTGGGCGAGGGGCCTGCCGCCACCGCTTGTGGCGGGGGATCCCGTGACGGTCGGTGAGGCCGTTGGGTCTGCCGTGGGCGATGGCTGCCCATCCCGGACGACCGCGGTCGCCTCCTGGACGCGGTTCGATCCTGCGCCGCGGGCGACGATGGTGACCGGGCCGAGGGGCGCGTCAGCGGCGATCACCGTGTCGATCTGGGCGGTGCCGTCGGCCCCCGCGATCACCGCAGGGAGCGGGTCGCCGCCCACGGTTGCCATGACTGCCTCGCCGACGCGGAAGCCGGTGGCCGTCAGGCGCACCGACGAACTCCGCGCAGGTGCGGTATCCGAGAGGTTCAGTGCGCCCGGCGCCCGCGAGGCAACCAACTCCGCGCACACGTCGCCTTGCACGCCGTATGCCGGTACCGCGTCTGCGCCAGCACCTCCGACCCCGTCATCCTCACGGACCAGGATGCTGGAGAAGTCCGATGACCCCGACACCGCTTCCCGGCTCGTCGTCGCTGCCGTGCCGGCCACGGCGAGCGCCGAACCGGACGAATCGTGGTCGCCGACGATCAGCACCGGAACGGGCACGCACGTCTGGCCCGGAGCGAAAGTGACGCGTTCAGCCCCGAGCCCGGCCGGCGGCGCGGAGCCACCCGGACCGGGCATCGTGCCGACGTACGCGCTGACAGGAACCGCAGCGGGTCGGTCCAGCCACGCCGCCACATACGCGGTCCACGGCTCGGTTCCCTCCTCGACACGAGTCATCGCTATGTTGACCGCTGACCGCGTCACGGGCGCGGGAGTCCCCGCTGCCGGAGAATCGAAGGCGAGGTCGGAGAGGATGACCGAGCCGAAGACCACTCCGTCTGCACCGATCTGCGGCTCGAGTCGCACCTCACGGATGTCTCCGAGATCAACATCCGTCACATCAGCAAGCGGCAGAGTGATCTGCTGCAGCACGATCTTGTCCAGCTGCGGTGCGCCGCCCGGCATCCGGTTGACCGCGTACGGGTTGAGAGAGGATGCCGCCACGGAGTACTCGAGACCTGCGCCATCGACCAGGGTGATCGCGAAGTCCGTTCCCAGCGACACCTCATCCCCCGGTGCCGCCTTCAGTGTCAGCTGGCTGCGACCGCGCACATCCCGCAACTGGTCGGGCACAATCACCCGCAGCTGCGTCGCGCCGGTGTCGTCCCACCGGAAGACCGTCGCGGGAAACAGCGGCACGTACGCCGCGAGCATGCCCGGATTCCAGTGCGGCACCTGCGCATCGAAGCGGCCCGAGCAGGACGGATTCTCGGCCGTGGGCATCGACCCCTCGCACACCTCGACGGTCGCGTTGCCCTCCACCACGATGAACGCGTCGCCCGCCACGAAGTCCGTCACGAGGTCGGTCGCCGACCGCGCCTGTGTCGCGATCACCCGGATGTCGGCGAAGGGAATCCGGTTGGTCGTCGGCGCGATCGTCCCGTCGAGGAGCGGCTGGAACTGGGCCTCACCGCCCAGGGTGTAGCGGAAGAAGCCCGTCATCAACGTCACGCCGACCTGATACTGCTCCGCGGCGGTCAGCCGCGTCGGGTCCGACGTCGAGCACGACGACGTCGTGTCGGTGGGATCCCAGTCATCCGCTCCCCCGGCGGGATACTCACCGGGGGTCCACACCGTGCTGAAGAAGTTGTGGTTGGCGCCCATCACCCACACGGCCGACCGCAAGACGTCGTCACCGAACGCATGGCGCGAGTCGTCGATGTACTTCTGGCCCTGCTGGTCGGACACGTCGCCGTCGCAATACGGCAGCACCGCCATGGTCGTCACATCCGAGAGCGTGCGACGGGCGAAGTCGGTCGGCGCGAGCGGGAGGACCGAGAGGATGCCGTACTGCTGCTCCTCGGCGGCGTTCAGCTGTGCGGCAGTGACGACGCCTTCGCCGCCGCGCGAATGCCCCATCAGACCCACGCGGCTGAGGTCGAAGCGCCCCTGGAGTTCCGCGGCGGCCAGTCCCGACGGGGGCGCCGGCTGATCCGCGCGCGCCACCGCCCGCGCGAGCGCCTCATCGAAGCTACGGTCCACGGGGTCTGCACCATCGGGCCGGTCCTCGAAGCTCACCGTCTCGCCGCGATTGAGCCGGTCGAGTATGTCGAGAGCGTCGAGCACGAGCCGCCCCCGCGCCTGGGCGCCCTGATCGAGTGTGAGTTCGGCATCCGTCGCATTGATCGCGTTCGCCGAGACCGAGATGACGTGGTAGCCGTGCGACGCGAGGGCGCGCCCCGTCTCTTCGTATCCGAGGTACGACCGGATGACCATCCGATCGTCGGCGCATGGCCACGCCGACTCGGACTCTCCTGTGATCGCATCGCCGCACGTGGCGTGCCGGCCGTGCTGCAGCACCACGACCGGCCGTTGGCCCGTCGCCGAGCTCAGGTAGAGCTTGCCCGTCACCTCCCCGCGGGTGTCCTCGTACCCGGCGAGAGCCACAGCGCGGTCACCGAAGTCGTACTCGGCCTCCGTCACCGTGTAAGGGCCCGGCTCGGAAGGATCGGCAATCGAGGCGGTGGGCGCGAGCGCGTCGAGCTGATCCTGGAGCACGTCGTTCTCTGGCTCGGGGGCGCTGCGCTGCCCAGGCCCACGTGGTCCCTGCTCCCCCGCCTTCGGACCCGAACCCGAGGCCCAGCCCTTCACGACATCGCGCGCGGACGCGACGCGTTCATCGAAGGTCGTCACGGTGAGCGTGCGGCCGCCCTCGCTCGTGCGCGCGATCCCGACCGTCTCGCCGTCCACGATGAGCGTGGGCGCGTCACTGACGACGGGCAGCGGCTCGTCCAGGTGCAGCGTCACGATGTACCCGCCGGGCGCCCGCTCGACCGTCCAGTCCTCGCCCGACGCCACGACGCTCTCGCTTGCGGACTGAGCAGCTGCGGGCATAGCCACGGCTCCGGTCAGCAGGAGAGCCAGGATCGAGACGGCAGCGAAGGAACGGCGCAGGCGCAGCTGCATGGGCACATCTCCGGGGTCAGCGGACGAGCAACCCCGGGGACACCCGATCCCCCCAGGTCACGTGATCTTTCGAGAGTAAACCAGACGCTCACCTCCGTGCAGGCATCCGACCGCCGGTCCTCGGCGCGCGAGAATGGACCGATGCGGATCGGTGAGCTTGCGGCCACGACGGGTGTCAGCATCCGTTCGCTGCGGTACTACGAGGCTCAGGGGTTGCTCCATCCTCAGCGAACCGCCAGCGGGCAGCGTATTTATGACGAATCGGCTCCCGCCGCAGTCGCGCAGATCCGCGCGCTGCTGGATGCCGGATTCTGTAGTTCCGTCATCAGTGAGCTTCTCCCTTCTCTGGCGTCACCGAATCCGGATGCCGCGCGGCTGCGGCACGCGTTCGATGCGGCAGCAGATCGACTTGAGGATGAGAAGCGCGCAATCGACGCCGAGCTCGACGCCCTGGCTCAGCTGCGTCGAAGCCTCGGCCTTGACCCTGACACCCACGTCAGGGCGCACAGTGGTGAGCATGGAACTGTCCGAACCACCACGCCAGCTGCGTTTGATCATCGAGACCGACGACTTCGATAGCGCCCTCCATTTCTACCGCGACGTTCTCGGCATGCCCGAGCAGCCCGCGTTCGCAACACGAGGCGATGACCGCGTCGCGATCCTTCATGCGGGTCTCGCAACGATCGAACTGGCAACTCCCACGCACGCCCGCGCGATCAACGCGATCGAGAACGCCCCGACATCCGAGTCAGGCACGGCGCTGCGCATCGCGCTGGAAGTCACCGACACGACAGGTGCGGTCGCGGCAGCGGAGGCATCCGGCGCGTCCGTGATTGCACCGCCGGTAGAGACCCCGTTCCGCACGATCAACGCGCGGGTTCAGGGACCGGCGGGATGGCAGATCACGTTCTTCCAAGAGCTCGAAACGCTCGAGGTCCGCACGACACGCAAAGGCTTCGCGGCCGACGCCGATCGGCCGAGGTAGACGGATCGCCAGCCTCACGCTGCGACTCCCAGAGTGCCGGAGTCGCGGCCTGCCCACCAGGCAGTGCTGACATAGCGCACACCGGACGATCCCGAAGCCGACCTGTATGGACCCTCAGCGTCAACGACGAAACCCGCGGTATTCCGCGGGTTTCTCTTGCTGGGGTACCTGGACTCGAACCAAGAACAACTGAACCAGAATCAGCCGTGTTGCCAATTACACCATACCCCAAGGGTTCCCGCCGGAACGGGCGCCGAGGGTCAAGTCTAGACGACGCCCAAGGCCCCGCCAAACCACGCCCGGCTTCGGCGCGTCACGACGCCGCGAGGTGCGCCACGAGCGCCCCCAAGCGCGAGATCGACGCATCCTTGCCGAGCAGTTCCATCGACTCGAACAGCGGCGGCGAGACCCGGCGACCACTGACCGCGACCCGGAGCGGACCGTACGCGACGCGCGGCTTCAGCCCGAGTCCGTCGATGAGCGCCCCCGAGAGCGCCTCCTGGATCGCCGCGGCAGTGAACTCCGCCTCGGGGATCAGCTCGATCGCGCCGACACTCGCCACCAGCACCTCCCCCGCATTGGCGGGCAGGGACTTCAGCGCATCGTCCTCGTAGGTGACGGCATCCGTGAACAAGAACCCGAGCAGTCCCGGAGCGTCGCCGAGCAGCTGCATCCGTTCCTGCACGAGCGGGGCGGATGCCGCGAGCATGCGCTCCTGCGCATCCGTCATCGGATCCGACACGACGCCCGCGGCGACGAGGTACGGCACGAGGCGGGCGGCGAAGTCATCGGCAGCCAGCATCCGGATGTGGTCGCCGTTGATCGACTCGGCCTTCTTCTGATCGAAGCGCGCGGGGTTGGGGTTGACGTCGGCGATGTCGAACGCGGCGACGAGTTCGTCGAGCGAGAACACGTCACGGTCGGGAGCGATCGACCAACCGAGGAGGGCGAGGTAGTTGAGCAGCCCCTCGTGGATGAAGCCCTTCTCGCGCTGCAGGAAGAGGTCGGCCTTCGGGTCGCGCTTGGAGAGCTTCTTGTTGCCCTCCTCCCCCAGCACGAGCGGCATGTGACCGAACCGGGGCACGAAGTCGGTGACTCCCGCGGCCACGAGCGCGTCATAGAGCGCGAGCTGACGTGCCGTGGACGGCATGAGATCCTCACCACGGATGACGTGAGTGATGCCCATGAGCGCATCGTCGACCGGGTTCACGAACGTGTAGAGCGGCACGCCACCGGCGCGCACGACGACGAAGTCGGGGAAGGAACCCGCCGGGAAGGTGACCTCGCCGCGGATGAGGTCGACGTAGGTCAGGTCGTGATCGGGCACGCGCAGCCGCCAGGCGGGCTCGCGGCCTTCGGCACGGAACGCCGCCTTCTGCTCGTCGGTCAGGTCGCGGTCGTAGTTGTCGTAGCCGAGCTGCTTGGCCCGTCCCGCCGCCTCGTTGCGGGCGTCGATCTCTTCGGCGGTCGAGTAGCTCTCGTACACGACGCCGGCCTCGACGAGCTTCTCGAGCACCCCGCGGTAGATCTCGTGCCGCTGCGACTGCCGGTACGGCGCGTGGGGTCCACCGACCTCGACGCCCTCGTCCCAGTCGATCCGCAGCCACCGCAGCGCATCGAGCAGCTGGTGGTAGCTCTCCTCGGAGTCGCGTGCGGCATCCGTGTCTTCGATCCGGAAGACGAGCGTGCCGCCGTTGTGCCGCGCGTAGGCCCAGTTGAACAGCGCCGTGCGCACGAGACCGACGTGCGGCAGCCCCGTCGGCGAAGGGCAGAAGCGGACGCGGACGTCGGTTCCGGTGGCGGTCGTGGTGGCGGGATGCGGTGACGCGGGCATAGGGACCCAGTCTAGTTGCGAGAGGGGCGCCGACAGCAGCGCCGCTGATTCGTTGATTCCTCCCCAGGATCGAGATTCGGATGGTCTGCCTCTTCGTCCTTATGTTCTATATATCGATGTCGGTGGTGGGCTCTAGAGTCGTAGACATGAACGATCCGCTGGCCAACCTCCTCGACGCCCTCGACGGCGTCGTAGGATCGTGGCCGGTGTCGGCGGGCGGTGAACGCCTTCCGATCGAGAGCCTCGACGAGACGCAGTTGGTCGCCGCCAACGATCATCTCGGTCGACTTCGACGTCATCTGGATGCCGTCCACGCGCGCGTCGCCTCCGAGATCGCACGACACTCCCGCCCCGAGCTCGGACCCGACGGCCTGGCCAAGAAGCACGGCTACCGCAACCCGATCGCGCTCGTCGCGGCGACGACCGGCACGACCAACGGCGATGCCGCACGGCTCGTCGCCGTCGGCGAGGCGACCGCACCTCGACCCACGTTCAGCGGCGAGGATGCGCCGGCTCGGCATCCGCACGTCGCTGCCGGACTCTCATCGGGGAGCATCGGCATGCCCGCTGCGGCGGCGATCATCGCGATGCTCGACCGGGTGGCGATGCGCTGTGACCGCGAGATCCTGGATGCTGCGGAGCAGACGCTCGTCCAGCAGGCGGCCGGCCTGACTCTCGACCAGCTCGCCAAGGTCATCGCGCGCGCCGAGGCTCACCTCGACCCCGACGGCCTCGAGCCGAAAGAGTCCGAGCTACGGGCGGATCGCGCACTGCACATGTTCGAGCGGGCCGGGTTGCTGCACCTGCGCGCCACCCTCGACCCCGAGACCGCCGCACCCATCAAGACCGCGATCGAAGCGCTCGTCTCGGCCGAGTTCCGCGCCCAGGCCGACGCGCTCGGCGGCGGCGCCGCGAATGGCGCGGGATCGGAACACCTGCGCGCACTCTCCCCCGCCGACGCGGATGCTCCTCGACGCACGGTTCCGCAGATGCAGGCCGACGCCCTCGCGCTGCTCGCCTCCCACCTCCTCGGCTGCGACCACAAGGACGTCCCCATCGAAGGTGCGACCGTCGTGGTCCGGATGACGCTCGAGCAGCTCACCGAGGGCACCGGAGCCGCCCTCATCGACGGTATCGACCAGCCCGTCTCGGTGGCGACGGCCCGTCGGTTGGCAGCCGGGGGCGGCGTCATCCCCTGCGTCCTCGGATCCCACGGCGAGATCCTCGACTGGGGCCGCGAGAAACGGCTCTTCACCCGGGCACAGAAGCTCGCTCTTGCCGAACGCGACGGCGGATGCGCCGGCTGCGGACTCCCACCCGGAATGACCAAAGCCCACCACATCCGATGGTGGGCGAGGGATGCCGGACCCACCGATCTCGACAACGGCGTACTCCTGTGCGATTCGTGTCATCATCGCGTACACGACAACGGCTGGGAGATCCGTATCGACGGCACCGGCGTCACGGCACGGGTCTGGTTGATCCCGCCTCGCCATGTCGACCCGGCCTGCACTCCCCGCCTCGGCGGGCGAGCCCGATTCGACTACGCGGCCTGACGGTGACGCGCGGCAGCGCCGGCGTGAGGAGCGGTGCGTCCAGGTCGCCGCGCGGTAGTGCAGGCGTGGGTACAGGCGAGCCCAGGTCGCCGCGCGGTGCGACTCAGCCGGCCGGTCTAGGTCAGTTGCAGCTAGGACATCTAGGTCGCCGCGCAGGTCGTGCCCGGGCCGTGCGTGCGGTCGCCCAGCGAATGGCAGACCCGTTCCAGGGCATCGATCGTCGTGCGCACGGCGGGCACCCGATCGGCGCCGTGCGCCGTGACGACGTGCAGTCTGCGCTGCTCCCCCGGCGGCAGCGGACGCGTGAGGATGCCGGCAACCGGCGGAAACGAGGCGACAGCCAGCCGCGGCAGCGTCGCCACCCCGATCCCCTGGGCGACGAGACCCTCCACAGCGGCCACGTTGTCGGTCTCGAAGGTGATGCGCGGCGAGAATCCCGCCCGTCCGCACATCTCGAGCAGGTGACCCCGACAGCGCGGGCATCCGGCGATCCAGTTCTCGTCTGCGAGCGCCGCGACGTCCACACCCTCGGTCCCGGCAGCGGCATGCCCCTCGGGAAGCACCAGCATGAGCTCATCGGTGCCGATCGCCCGCACCGCGAGCCCGCGGGCACTCTCGCCGTGCGGATCGTCCCGGTCCCCTGGATAGCTGAAGGTCACCGCGATGTCGGCGCGATCCTCGCGCACCGCCTCAACCGCCTCGGGAGGCTCGGCCTCGACATAGGTCACGGTCAGCCCAGGGGCGGATACCGCCAGCTCCCGCAGCAGCCGCGGCACGATCGTCGGCGACGCCGAGGGGAAGCCCACGAGCCGCACCCGCGCCCGCCGCAGACCGCGGATCTCGGCCAACTCGTCGGCGGCGGCATCCAGCGCGGTCGTGACGGCCGGCGCGTGGCGCGCCAGCACCCGACCTGCCTCGGTCAGGCGCAGGCGCCTTCCCACCCGCTCGACAAGCGGCATGCCCAGCCGCGCCTCCATGCGCTTGACCTGCTGACTGACGGCTGGCTGACTGTAGCCCAACGCGGCAGCGGCGCCCGTAATCGATCCCTCGTCGGCGATGGCGCGGATGACGCGCATTGCATGCACGTCCAGCTCGCCCGAGAGCGGCCCGAGCTCGTCCGCACGTCTATCGACCATCCTCGAATCATAACGGCACGTCATGCTTTTGATTGAATACCTGCCATAGACGAATTGCTGCGCGACGACGACGCTGGACTCATGACCGGCCCCCTCGCCCCCGCCGACGGCACCGCCGCCACCACCACGTCGGAGTGGCAGCTTCCCGCGGCACTGATCGCGCAGGAATTCCCTGCCGCGCGCGGCTACCTCAACGCGTCGAGCGTCGGTCTCATGGCCCACTCCACCCGCGCCGCCATGATCGACGATCTCGACCGCGGGTGCCTCGCCCACCCCGACATCTCGCGGTACACGACGATCGTCGAGAACACCCGCGAGACCTACGCCGGTCTCGTCGGCGTCAGTCCGGATCGGGTGGCGATCGGCTCACAGACCTCCGCCTTCGTCGCACTGATCGCCGCGAGCCTGCCTGCCGGCGCCGAAGTCCTCGTCCCGGAATGCGAGTTCGCCTCTCTCGCGGCCCCGTTCGCCCACGCCCCGCAGGGGCTGACCGTGCGCACGGCGCCGCTGGCCGACCTCGCCGCGCGCATCGACGACGAGACCGCGCTGGTCGCCTTCTCGCTCGTCCAGTCCTGCGACGGCGCCGTTGCCGACACGGATGCCGTCACTGCCGCCGCCCGGGCCCACGGCGCCCGTACCCTGTGCGACACCACACAGGCGGTGGGATGGCTGCCGGTGGACGCCGGCCCCTTCGATGCCACGATCTGCCACGCGTACAAATGGCTCGGAGCCCCTCGGGGTGTCGCCTTCCTCACCGTCTCGGAGGAGTTCGCTCCCCGTATCCCACCGCTGTTCGCCGGCTGGTACTCCGCGGCAGACCCGTGGACCTCGCTCTACGGTCACGAGCACCCTCTCGCCGAGACCGCCCGCCGTTTCGACCTCTCACCGGCGTGGCAGGCCTTCGTCGGCGCGGAGGCGGCACTCCACCTTGCCGCGGGTCTTGACCAGGGTGCCGTACACGACCACACGACGACGATGGCCGCGACCTTCCGGGCACGTCTTGACCTGCCAGAGCCGACGATCCCCAGCGCGATCGTCAGCTGGGACGACCCGACCGGGGGCGATCTCGCACGCCTCAGGGCTGCCGGCATCACCGCATCCGGCCGCGCAGGCCGCGCCCGCGCAGCCTTTCACCTGTACAACACGGCCGCCGACGTCGACGCTGCTGCACGCGCCCTCGGACGCTAGGTCGACGCGCCAGGTCCTGGCTCGTCGCCACGGATCCGACCAAGAGGCGCGAGCACGACGGTCGCGATGACCGCGATGCCGACGACCAGGGCGAGGCCCGCGAATCCGATCCATCCGAGCACGACACCCGACACGATCGCGCCGACCGCGCCCACGAGGCTCATCGACAGGTCGTTGATACCCTGCCGCCTCGTCCGGCGAAGCTCCGATGAGGACTCGGTCAGCAGCGCCGACCCCGCCACCGTGGCGGCGCTCCATCCCAGTCCGAGCAGAATCAGCGCAACGGTGACGGCCGCGGTCGATTCGGCGCCGAAGAAGACCGTGAGCACGGATGCCGCCAGCAGCGCCTGCCCGACCAGGATCGTCGGGATGCGACCCACGCGGTCGGCCAGGATGCCGAACACCGGCGACAGGGCATACATCCCGGCGATGTGCAGGCTGATGGTCAAGCCGATGATCGTGAGACTCGCCCCGTGGTGCAGCATATGCACCGGCGTCATCGCCATGATCGAGACCATGACGCCGTGGGCCGCGGCATTCGCGAAGATCGCGAAACGTGCCGGGGTCGGACGGTCTGGCTTGACGATCTGGGCGACGACGCGGTCACTGCGACGCTGCGCGACCGTCTGCGCCACCAAGAGCGGGTCGGGGCGCAGCGCGAACAGGTAGACGACAATGCTCAGCGCTTGAGCGACGATCGTGAAGACATACGGTCCGGTGAGGGGCGGCATGCCGAGCGCGTCCCCGATCGCCTGGCCCGGTTGCACGAGGTTCGGGCCGAGCACGGCGCCGATGGTCGTCGCCCACACCACGATCGAGAGGTCACGGCCGCGGGTGGCATCCGTGGCCAGATCGGCCGCCGCGAATCGGGATTGCAGGTTCGCGGTCTGCCCCGCTCCGACCAGTCCGAAAGCCAGCAGCAGCAGCGGGAACGAACGCAGCGCGGCGGCGGCCACGACGAGGGTCACACCCACGAGCGCGATGGCCATTCCGGAGGCGAGTGAGATGCGCCGACCGCGGCGCCGCGCCAAGGCTGCCAGCGGAACCGCGAGCGCGGCAGTGCCGAGCGTCACTCCCGCCGCGGCCAGACCCGACAGCGACTCGTCTCCGGCCACATCCGCGGCCAGCACCGCGCCGAGCGAGACTGTCGCGCCGAAGCCGAGTCCGCCGAGCACCTGCCCGGCGGAGAGCACCCACACGGTGCGCCGTTGGATGCCGGCGAGTTCTCGTGCCTCCTGGTGGTCGTCGACCCACTCTGTGAGCGGGCTCACGGACGCGGCTCGGCCACCCGCGCCGTGTTGCGCAGGACCCCCAGGCCGTCGATGGCGACCTCCACGACGTCGCCCGCGACGAACGGCCCGACGCCCGCGGGCGTCCCGGTGAGGATGACGTCGCCCGGCAACAGGGTGAACACCGCCGACGCGTAGGCAATGATGTCGGCAACCGAATGGATCATGTCCGCGATCGACCCCCGCTGCGCGACCTCGCCGTTTCGCCGCGTCGTCAGTTCCGCGCCGCCACCCAGATCGAACTCGGTTTCGATGACCGGGCCGAGCGGGCAGAAGGTGTCGAAGCCTTTGGCCCGCGCCCACTGCCCATCGGCGCGCTGCAGATCCCGCGCTGTCACGTCGTTGCCGATCGTGTAGCCGAAGACGTAGTCCAGGGCGGCATCCGGTGTCACGTTCTTCGCGATTCGGCCGATCACCACCGCCAGTTCGCCCTCGAAGTCCACGCGCGATGACTGCGGCGGCAACACGATCGCGTCATCCGGTCCGATGACGGCCGTATTGGGCTTGAGGAACAGCAGCGGCTCGGTCGGCGCTTCGCTGTCCATCTCGGCGGCGTGATCGTGATAGTTCTTGCCGACGCACACGACCTTCGACCGCGGAATGACCGGCGCAAGCAACGTCACGTCAGTGAGCGGAACCCGCTCCCCTGTGGTGTCGTACCCGGCGAACATCGGGTCGCCCGACAGGACGACCAGTTCCCGCTCATCGAGGATGCCGTAACGGATGCTGTCATCATGGCTGAATCGAGCGACTCTCACCGACCCTGCCTCCTCAGCCGCCCAGCCGGTGCAGCCAACCATGCCGGTCTTCGGCGTGGCCGTACTGGATGTCGGTGAGTTCCTGCCGCAGCTCGAGCGCAAGCGAGCCGACCGGCTGCTGATCGACGAAGTCGCGACCCTTGAGCACACCGATCGGGGTCACCACCGCGGCCGTGCCGCACGCGAACACCTCGACGATGTCGCCGGATGCCACACCCTCGCGCCACTCGCGTAGCGAGATGTTGCGTCCCTGCACGTGGAGTCCCCGGTCGGCGGCCAACTGCAGAATCGAGTCCCGGGTGACGCCCTCGAGGATCGAGTCGGACTGCGGGGTCACGACGGTGCCGTCCTTGAAGACGAACACGATGTTCATCCCGCCGAGCTCTTCGACGTTGCCGTCCTGGTCGAGGAAGACGACCTGATCGCACTCGTTCTCGTAGGCCTCGGACTGCGGCAGCAGGCTGGCCGCATAATTGCCGCCGGTCTTGGCCGCACCCGTGCCGCCCTTGCCTGCCCGCGAGTAGTCCTCGCTCAGCCAGATCGTCACGGGGGTCACGCCGCCCTTGAAGTAGGCGCCTGCGGGGCTCGCGATGACGTAGTAGCCGACCTTGTGCGCGGGGCGCACGCCCAGGAACGCCTCTTTGGCGAACATGAACGGTCTCAGGTACAGGCTCTGGTTCTCGCCCGAGGGCACCCAGGCGCCGTCGACGGCGATGAGTTCCTCGAGCGACTGGATGAAGTACGACACCGGAAGCTCGGGAAGGGCGAGGCGTCGCGCCGAGCGCTGCAGCCTGCGACCGTTCTGGTCGGGACGGAACGTGTGGATCGAACCGTCCGCGTGGCGGTAGGCCTTGATGCCCTCGAACACTTCCTGCGCGTAGTGCAGAACTGCAGCGGCGGGGTCGAGGGCGAGCGGGCCGTACGGCTTGACCTGAGGCTTGTGCCAGCCGCCGCCGACCGACCAGCAGATGTCGACCATGTGGTCGGTGAAGTGCACGCCGAAGCCGGGGTTGGCGAGGATCGCCTCGCGCTCGGCATCCGTCTTGGCCTGCAGGTTCTTGGCGACGTGGAACTGCAGGGGCTCGAGTCCGGCGTCGGGGTCGGTGTCAAGAAGTGTCATGTCGAAATCCAGTCGTTCGAGCGCGTCGGTGTCGGAATCGCCCGGCGATCCGGGGAGCCGAATGGCTCCAGGCTACGCCTGAAGGCGGGCGACGATCGCGTCACCGATCTGCGCAGTGGTGCGGGCGGCATCGCCCCGGTCCGCGATGTCCTCCTCCACCGCACGGGTGACGCGGGCGGATTCCGCGTGCAGCCCGAGGTGATCGAGCAGCATCGCGATGGACAGGATCGCAGCGGTGGGGTCGGCCTTCTGCTGACCCGCGATATCGGGCGCCGATCCGTGGACGGGCTCGAACATCGAGGGGAACGCGCCGTCGGGGTTGATGTTCCCCGATGCGGCGAGGCCGATGCCTCCGGTAATGGCGCCGGCCAAGTCGGTGAGGATGTCGCCGAAGAGGTTGTCGGTGACGATCACGTCGAAGCGGTCGGGGTTCGTGACCAGGAAGATGGTGGCCGCATCGACGTGGAGATAGTCTACGGCGACGTCAGGGTGCTCCTGCGCCACCTCGTGGACGATTCTCTGCCAGATTCCGCCGGCGTGCACGAGCACATTGGTCTTGTGAACGAGCGTGAGCTTCTTGCGTCGGCGCTCGGCCAACGCAAACGCGTAGCGGACGACGCGCTCGACTCCGAACGCGGTGTTGACCGACGTCTCGTTCGCGACCTCCTGCGGTGTGCCCTTGCGAATCGCACCGCCGTTGCCCACATACGGCCCTTCGGTGCCCTCGCGCACGACAACGAAGTCGACCTCGCCGGGGTTCGCGAGCGGGCCGGGGGCACCCGTGTAGAGCTTCGCGGGGCGCAGGTTCACGTAGTGGTCGAGCTCGAACCGCAGCTTCAGCAACAGTCCCCGCTCGATGTTCGCGTCCTTGAGGCGAGGATCCCCGGGAACGCCACCGACCGCGCCGAGCACGATCGCGTCGTGTGCCTTGATGGCCTCGAGGTCGGCATCCGTGAGCGTGTCCCCGGTTTCCAGGTAGCGGGCGGCGCCCAGCGAGAACGGGGTCTTCTCGAAGCGGATGCCGCTGTCCGCGGTGACCGCATCGAGAACCTTCATGGCCTCGGCGACCACCTCGACGCCGATGCCGTCACCGGGAATGACCGCTAGCTTCACCTCGCGCGACATTGCTCTCCTCGTTCTCGGGGTGCGCCGTCTGACTCGCGGATGACGGCGTGGATCCCAGCGTAGTGGCCGCGATCACCGCCGCCAGGACCATGAGGCCGGCACCCACGGCGGCGGTCGCTGCCACCCCCGAATCGAATGCCGTGGCGGCGGCGGCGCGCAACGCCTCGGCGATCGGCGCCGCAAGATCCGCGGCTGCGACGTACGCCCCGGCGAGAGTCTCCCTCGCCTGCAGCGCGAGGTCGGCCGGGACGCCGGCAGGAATCGCGATCCCGGACCGGTAGGACGCGGTGAGGATGCTGCCGAGCACCGCCGTCCCCAGGACGGCACCCAACTCATAGGCCGTCTCGGAGACGGCGCTCGCGGCGCCCGCCTTGCTCGGCGGCGCGCTCGCAAGCACGAGTTCGTTGGACACGGTCTCGGCGGCACCGATTCCGATGCCCAGCAGCACGCTCGCCAACAGCAGCCAGCCGAGGTCCCCCTGCCCGGCGGTCACGGCGACCAGAACGTAGCCGCTGAACGAGAACAGGAGGGCCGTGGGCACGACGATGCGGGGCGCGATCCGCGCGGCGATCGGCACGACCAGCAGACCCGAGACGATGACGGATGCGAGCGAGGGCACCAGGGCGAACCCGGCCTGCACGGGCGAGAGCCCGACGATCAGCTGCAGGTGCTGGGCGATGAAGAACATGAACCCGACGAGGGAGATGACGCTCAGGAGGTTCACCAGCAACGCGCCGCTGAAGGTGCCTCGGGTGAACAGTCTCATGTCGAGCATCGGGGCGCGCGCGTGAAGCTGCCGACGCACGAACAGGACGCCGAAGACAACGCCCGCCGCGGCCGCGGCCACGACGATCGTCGAGAACCCGTGCACGGCGAACTCCTTGATCGCCCACACGATCGGCACCATCATCGCCATCGACAACAGGATGCTGAGAGCGTCGATACGGCCGGGAGCCGGGTTGCGACTCTCGGGAACCAGTAGCGGCGCGAGCACCAGCAGCGGCACGAGCACCGGAACGGCCATGAGGAACACGGATCCCCACGAGAAGTGTTCGAGCAGCACTCCCCCGACAATCGGGCCGAGCGCCGCGCCCGCCGAGAACATCGAGGCCCAGATCGCGATCGCGAGGCGACGCTGACGGCGGAGGGTGAAGATGCTGCGCAGCAACGCGAGTGTCGAGGGCATGATCATCGCGCCGAACAGGCCCATAGCAGCACGACCCGCGATGAGCCACTCGGCCGAGGGCGCGAAGGCCGACAGCGCTGACACGGTGGCGAACCCGGTGGCACCGATCAGCAGCATCCGTCGCCTGCCGAACCGGTCACCAAGGGTGCCCATCGTCACGAGGAGCCCCGCCAGAACGAGCGGGTAGGCGTCGATGATCCACAACTGCTGTGCGGCGGTCGGCGCGAGCGCGAGCGCGATCTCGGGCAGCGCGAAGCTCAACACCGTGTTGTCGACCGAGATCAACAACACGGGCAGCATCAGCACGACCAGCGCTGCCCAGCCGCGCCACGTCACGGGCCGCCCCTCGCTCTCGGCGATGCGGATGTCTTCGGTCAGGGTCGTCATATCGTCACCGTGTCACAAATTTCTATACCGTCTGGCTGGTATAGTAACAGTCATGAGGTCCGCCTGGCTAGCATCGAGCGCATGAGCCGTCCTCCCCACGCCCGAGAGAAGGTGCTCGATGCGTTCGAGTCCCTGCTCATCGCCGACGGCGAGCGCGCCGCAACGATGGATGCCATCGCACGGGAAGCGGGAGTCTCCAAGGGTGGTCTGCTCTACCACTTCGCCTCCAAGGAGGCACTCGAGGCAGCGCTCCTCACGCGCCTGGAGGAGTGTGTCGACGACGACCTCGCGCGGATGACGGCATCCGACGAAGGCCCCGTCGGGTATTACGTGCGCACCTCGGCAATGAACGGCACGGCTCTGGACCGGGCGATCCTCGCGGTCGCGCGGCTCGCACAGGCGGGGCGCGGTGCGGCCAGCGATGCGCTGCGCACCGTGCGGGAGCGGTGGAGCGAGACACTGCGTCCGCACGTCGCCGACAAGACCGCGCTCGATCTGGTCCTGCTCGTCAGCGACGGCGTCTACTACAACAACGCTCTTCAGCACGACGGACTGGCAACGCCGGTCCCCCGGGGCGATGACATGGATGCTCTCGTGGCCCTGATCGCGCGCGCCACCGCCCCCCGAGGCTGAACGGAGCGCGCGACGCTGAACCGCGGGCGGTCCGCGACGAGCCCTACGGCTCGACGATCTCGATCTGACGCAGCAGGTCGGCACCGATGGCCGACTGGATCTCCGCCAGCAGTTCGTCCGGCACGGCGGAGTCGACGGTCAGCACCGAGAGGGCGTGGCCTTCGGCATCCGGATGCGCCACCTGCAGCCCCTCGATGTTGATCCCCGCGTCGCCGAGCTTCTGCCCGTAGATCGCGACGATCCCGGGGCGGTCACCGTAGCGCATCACGACGTGGTGCCCGGCGATCGGTACCTCGATGTCGTAACCGTTGATCCCCACGACCTTCGGGACCATGCGTGTTCCGGCGAGCGTTCCGGCGACGCTGAGCACGGTGCCGTCCGAGAGCGTTCCGCGCAGCACCGTGAGATTGCGGTACTGCGGGCTCTCCGCCTCGACGATCATGCGGGTCTCGATCCCGCGCTGATCGGCGAAGAGCGGCGCGTTCACGTACGACACGTTCTCGCTGACGATGTTCGTGAAGATGCCCTTGAGCGCGGCAAGCCGGTAGACGCTGACGTCATAGGCTGCCAGCTCCCCCCGCACCTCGATATCGAGCGAGGTGAGCGCGCCGTAGGCGAGACCGGTGAAGAACTGGCCGAGCATCTCGACAAGACCGATCCCGGGGCGCACGAACGGGTCGATGACACCGCCGGCGACGTTGACGGCATCCGGAACGAGGTCGCCCTCGAGCGCGAGCTTGACGGACTTGGCGACCGAGACACCCGCCTTCTCCTGGGCCTCGTCGGTCGAGGCCCCCAGGTGCGGGGTTGCGACGACATTCGGGAGTGCGACGAGCTTCGCGGCAGCCGACTCCGGCTTCGGCGGCTCCGCGGTGAAGACATCGAGGCCCGCACCGGCGATCTGACCGGTCGTGAGCGCCTCCAGCAGCGCCTCTTCGTCGAAGAGGCCGCCGCGCGCGACGTTGATCACGTAGGCGGTGGGCTTCATCGCCGCGAGCTGCTCCGCGCCGATCATCCCGGTGGTCTCCGGGGTCTTCGGCATGTGCACGGTGAGGAAGTCGCTCTCACGCACGACGTCGTCGAAGCTCAGCAGCTCAACCCCGAGCTGCTGAGCGCGAGCGGGCGTGACGTAGGGGTCGTAGCCGACCAGGCGCACGCCGAAGGCGCGCATCCGTTCGGCCACAAGCGCGCCGATACGACCGAGGCCGAGGATGCCGACCGTCTTCTCGAACAGCTCTGCGCCCGTGAACGAACTGCGCTTCCACTGACCCTGCGCGAGGGATGCGTGCGCAGCCGGGATATGACGGGCAAGGCTCAGGATGTGCCCGACGGTCAGTTCAGCCGCCGAGATGACGTTCGATGTGGGGGCGTTGACGACCATGACCCCCGCGGCGGTGGCGGCCTTGATGTCGACGTTGTCGAGGCCGACTCCCGCACGAGCGATCACCCGGAGCTTCTGCGAGGACGCGATCGCCTCGGCATCCATCTTCGTGGCCGAACGGATGAGAACGGCATCGGCGTCGGCAAGGGCTGCCAGCAGCGCGGGCCGGTCGGTGCCGTCGACGCTGCGGACATCGAAGTCCGGGCCGAGCGCCTCGATCGTGGCGGGGGACAGTTGTTCGGCGATCAGGACGACCGGTTTGGACACGGGTGGATCCTTCGGAGCAGATGCGCCACGCGCACAGCGCGAGCACAGGGTGACGGGGATGCCGCGCCGCACGCCATGACGACGGGCCGCCGCCAGCCTATCGCGGGCACGGCAGGGACCCCGACCAGATGACGCGCTCGGAGCATGTCACACTCAGTCCATGCGCGTGGGTGCGGGTGAGCTCGAGCGAGCGTCGTGGTGGGAATCGATCCTCTCGTCCGAGGAAGGATCGGTGAAGTCGGTCAGCATCACACCCGACCTGGATGCGGCGGGGGCGACAAGTCGCATCGATCGGGTAACGATCACGCTCAGGCGCAGCTCCCGGGGCGATACGTCGGCACCACGACCCGCCGCCGTGACCGAGACCCGACGCTACGTCGTGAAGTCGAGCGGCGACTCGTTCCGGGGCACGGGACGTCGGCTGCCTCAGTGGCGGACCGAAAAGTCCTTCTACGACCACGTCGCCCCGCACGCGGGCGTGCGCACCCCGACGTGCCTGTGGTCCGTGGCGTCCGAATCGGGCGATGCGGGGATGCTGATCCTCGAGGACGTCGCGGCAACCGGAGCAGACCTCGACCCCCTTCGCACGGCCGATCTCGCCGACGCGCTCACCGCATACGCCGCCCTCCACGCGACGCCCGAGCGCCACGGCCGGCATCTGCCCCGCCACAGCTACCTGATGGCGGACGCGATCTCGGCCGTGTGGGACACGTTGCGCTCCGAGGTCGCCCGCAGGCGCCCGGATGCCGTGGAGATGTACGACAGCGTCTTCGCGAGGTACCCGCGACTGCTGGAGTGGGTCCGCCGGCGGGACGCGACGATCGCGCACGGCGACGCGACAGCGCGCAACGTGCTGCGGTGCGCAGGCGACAGCCGCGGCGGGCTCGCTCTGGTCGACTTCGGCACGGCGACCCTCGGCATACCGACCATAGACATCGCCCGGCTGGCGTCCGAGACGGAGGAGGGCGCCGGAAGCCGGGCTGCGCACCGGGCAGCGTGGGAGCTGTGGATGCAGCGCCTGTCCGAGCACGGGCGTCCGCCGCTGTCGCAGTGGCCCGACTACCTCGCAGGGCTCGCGCTGTGCGCACAGTTCGGAATGTTCCAGGAGGTCCCCCCGTGGGACAGCGGAACCCGGCACGACTCCTACCTGCGCGGGGCGCGCCTGCTGGAGTCGGCTCTGCGCGAGTGCGAGGTCGTCCGCTTCTTGGATGAGCTACCGTCGTGACCGGCCGCGCTGCCGCACCCGGCGCCGCCGTCGCTCTCGCGGCGGTCGCCATGAGCAACCTCCTGCTGGCCTGGGACCTCACCGGGATCGCGATCACGCTGCCGTCGCTGGATGCCACGTTCCAGCCGTCGGCATCGATGCTCATGTGGCTGCAGAACACCTTCCCCCTCGCTCTGGCCGCATGCGCTCCCCTCGCGTCGTTCCCGGCGCGTCGGATCGGCATCCGTCGCACCTTCATCGCCTCTGCCGCTGTGATGACGATCGCTGCCGCCGTCACGGCCGCGGCGCCGGGAACCACCGTGTTCCTCCTGGGACGACTGCTCCTGGGGGCGGCGAGCGCCGTCGCCGTCGCGGCGGGTCTGGCGCTGCTCACCGCGACTCGGGACGCGAAGGGGCTCTCGAGCGCGATCGCCGTCACGACGGCCTTCACCGCCGCCGGACTCGCGCTCGGCCCGCTCGCAAGCGGACTCCTGATCGATCTGTTCTCATGGCGGGGCGTGTTCGCCGTGCATACCGCGCTGGCTGCCGCCATCCTGCTCGTCTCCCTCCCCCTGCTGCGCACCGCACGCGGCGACGGCGAGCAGGCGCCGCCGACGTCCCCGTCTCTCGCGTTGCTCCTGAGCGCCGCGATCCTTGCAGGCGCCGTGGGAGTCCAGTCGCTGGTCGACGCACCGGCCCTCGGCGCGATCCTGATCGCGGGCACCGTGGCGGCGCTCACCGGATTCGTGCTCGCTGAACGACGCGCGCATTCCCCGTTCGTCCCTAGGCGCCTTCGGGGCTCTCGCGTCTTCTCGGTGACCCTGGCTCTCGGTGCCCTCGTGTATGCGGCGGTCGCAGCGTCGCAGCCTTTCCAGTCGCTCCTGCTGCAGCGCGCGGGGTGGTCGGCGACCGCCGCCGGCCTCTTCCTCGTTGCGGTGACCGGCGGGATCGCCGTGGGCAGCGGAGTCTCGTCCTGGGTGGTGACGCGTCTGGGCGTACGCACCACCGTGATCACCGGACTCGCGCTCTCGGCGATCGGTACCGCACTACTGATCGGAATGTCGACAGCGCCCATCGGACTCACGGTCGCGGCGATCGGCAACCTTCTCAGCGGAGTGGGAGTCGGCATTGCATCGCCGCAGGCCTTGTCGTGGGGCATGGGCGCCGCCGAGGATCCCTCGACGACGGCACCCGCCGCGACGGCCCAGACCACGGCCCGCCGAGCCGGCTCGGCCTACGGATATGCGCTGTTCAGTCTGCTGCCCGCCTACGGGATGTCCATCGCGATCGCGACGCCCATCATGTTCGCGATCGCCACCGTCCTGATGCTCGCGGCGCTCGTGGCCGCGCTCCAGGCCCCGCAGAACGCATCGGGCTCCGCGGAGCGCGTCGCTCAGCGACGAAGGTGGTAGACGAACCTCGGCACCGGATCGGTCGCCTGCGTGACGCTGGGTGCGACCAGTTCGATGTGCCATGCGGCGAACAGCCGCTCGAGCCCCGAATGGGTGAAGTGCCACGTCACGTCGTGCTCACGCACGACGCGGACCCGGTCACCGTCGCCCGGCGCGACACCGCCCTCGAACACGAGCAGTCCCCCGGGTGCCAGCGCGTCATGGATCTTGCCCACCAGCTGCTCGGGAGCCTGCGAGTAGTGCAGCGCCGACACGAGGAGCGCGATGTCGTAGTGGCCCATACGAGGAACGGTGCCCTCCCACGAGCGGTCCCAATCCAAGGCCGCGAAACCGACGTCGGGGAATCGCTCATGAGCGACCGCGATCACCTCGTCATCCGCATCGAACCCGAACACGAATGCGGCTCCCGACGATCGAAGACGTCCGCAGAAATAGCCCTCGTTGCAGCCGACATCGAGAGCCGAAGAGCCCGAGACGTCCGGCAGGGTCAGCGCGTCCCACTTGGCGTGGGAGTCCGAGAGACCGGGACGGTCGTCGAAGCTCTCGTACGCGAGCTCGTATCCCTCATTCGACGACGCGAATTCGCCGTCGACCCGCTCGGTTGTCACCTCAGCCTCCGAGCAGCGAGGCGCCGTAGACCGCCGCGTACGCGAGCACGTTCATCCAGAACACCGCGACGATCCCGAGGCCCGAGAGCATGATGAGCGCGAAGGCCCCGGCTCGGCGCTTCCAGCCGGTCGCGAACGCCAGAGCGAACACGATGATCGGGAACGCCGCGGCTGTCAGCAGCAGGGCCCATCCCCCGCCGTTCAGACCCAAGGGCCCGCTTGCCTGGGAGACCAGGAACGCGACGGCGTTCCAGACCGCGTAGGCGTAGAACAGGCCGAAGAAGCCCGCGATCGTCGCGATCAGCCAGACCGGGAGTGCGCTGGGGCGCGCTGTCACGGATGCTGTGGCTCCGGTCTGGGCGGCGTCGGTGTTCTCGCTCATTGCCCGATCGCCCCCACCATGATGAACGGCCACGGCAGCACGAGCACAGCCCCCGCGACCAGCAACAGCACACGGACCCACGACCGGCCGCCGCGGGTGAGCAGCAGCACCGTGACGAACCAGATGAGCGGCGTCAACACGGCCAGCCAGAGGCTCACTTGATACGCCAGCGGTGCGACCAGGAACTCGGCGTACTGCTGCAGCCGGAGGCCCCCGATGATCCATCCGATGCTCTCGAGCGCGTACACGCCGCCGAAGACGCCCAGGATGATGAGCGCGGCATTGCTTGCTGGCGCCGAGGAATCACCATCTGCCCGGTCGAGTTCTCGCTCGGGCAGGTCTTCAGTCGCAGCGGCATCGCCCCGCGCCGCGGTGTCGGCATCCGTTCCCGCAGCAGACGTCGGTGAGATCGTCTCACTCCCCTTGCCCACCGCAACGTACCCGGGCGGCAGCGCCCGCCCCGTCTCGAGGGTGGGGTCGTCGTCGCCCCAGGACAGGGCGTCGTCGTCACGGTCGGTGCTCACACGCCCAGCCTACTCACGGCCGAGCCCACACTCTCCGTTGCGGCCCCACACGGTCTGCGTGGGCAGACGTGTGGGCTCGGTGCCGGAGGTGTGGGCTCGGCGAAGGTGCGGGGATCAGCGCGCGGCGGAACCCTCGACGTAGTCGGCGTCCTGCTGCTTCCACGAGAACAGGGCACGCAGGTCCTTACCGACCGCCTCGATCGGGTGCTTCGCGGCCTTCTCACGCAGCTCGAGGAACTCGACAGCACCGTTGTCCTGATCGGTGATGAAACGCTCCGCGAACGCGCCGGAACGGATGTCGGCGAGGACCGCCGCCATGTTCTCCTTGACGTGCGGGTCGATCACGCGCGGGCCCGAAACGTAGTCGCCGTACTCGGCGGTGTCGGACACGCTCCAGCGCTGCTTGGCGATGCCGCCCTCCCACATGAGGTCGACGATGAGCTTGAGCTCGTGCAGCACCTCGAAGTACGCGATCTCGGGCTGGTACCCGGCCTCGGTGAGGGTCTCGAAGCCGTACTGGATCAGCTGCGAGACACCACCGCACAGCACGGCCTGCTCTCCGAACAGGTCGGTCTCGGTCTCCTCGGTGAAGGTCGTCTTGATGACGCCGGCGCGGGTGCCGCCGATCGCCTTGGCGTACGACTTCGCAAGCTCCCAGGCGCTGCCCGAGGCATCCTTCTCCACCGCGATGATGTCGGGGATGCCGCGGCCGGCGACGTACTCGCGCCGCACGGTGTGGCCGGGAGCCTTCGGGGCCACAAGGATGACGTCGACACCCTCGGGCGCCTCGATGTAGCCGAATCGGATGTTGAACCCGTGCGCGAACGCGAGCGTCTTGCCGGGCGTGAGGTTCGGCTTGATCTCGTTGTTGTAGATCCCGCGCTGGTGCTGGTCGGGCGCCAGGATCATGATGACATCGGCCCACGCCGTGGCGTCGGCGACCGACTTGACCTCGAAGCCGTCCTCCTGGGCCTTGGGCGCGGACTTCGAGCCGTCCTTGAGCGCGATGACGACCTCGACGCCCGAGTCACGCAGGTTCTGCGCGTGGGCGTGGCCCTGCGAGCCGTAGCCGACGATGGCGACCTTCTTGCCCTGGATGAGGGCCAGATCGGCATCCTGGTCGTAGATCATTTCGGCCATGGGGTGTCTCTCCTTGACTGTGCGATTGTGGTCGTTTTCTCTCGCCCAGTCCGCTCAACGACCGAGAGCGGACCGGCGTGGTCGTGTCAGCCGCGCAGAACCCGCTCGGTGATGCTCTTGCCGCCGCGGCCGATCGCGAGCATGCCCGATTGGGCCAGCTCCTTGATCCCGAACGGCTCGATGGCGCGGAGGAAGGCCTCGACCTTGCCCTTGTCGCCGGTGATCTCGATCACCATGGCGTCCGGGGCATAGTCCACGACGGATGCCCGGAACAGGTTGATCACCTCGAGAACGTTCGAGCGGCTCGCGTTGTCGGCACGCACTTTCACGAGCATGTGCTCGCGCTGCACGGATGCCGCCGGGTCCAGCTCCACGATCTTGATGACGTTCACGAGCTTGTTCAGCTGCTTGGTCACCTGCTCGAGCGGAAGCCCCTCGACGTCGACGACGACCGTGATCCGCGACAGACCCGGCACCTCGGTGACGCCCACCGCGAGGGATTCGATGTTGAAACCGCGCCGGGCGAACAGACCAGCGACGCGGGTCAGCAGGCCCGGCTTGTCTTCGACCAGGAGGCTCAGCACGTGGCTCGTCATGGCTCAGTCCTCCTGATCAAAGCTCGGCGCGTGATCACGCGCGTACTGAATCTCGCTGTTGCCCACGCCCTGGGGCACCATCGGCCACACCATGGCGTCGGCCGAAACGACGAAGTCGATGACGACGGGTCGGTCGTTCGTCTCCAGCGCGACGCGGATCGCCTCGTCGATCTCGTCTTCCTTCTCGACGCGCAACGCCAGGCAGCCATAGGCCTCGGCGAGCTTCACGAAGTCGGGAACCCGCGCGGTGCCATGACCGGTGTTGAGGTCGGTGTGCGAGTGACGCCCGTTGAAGAACAGGGTCTGCCACTGGCGCACCATGCCCAACGACGAGTTGTTGATGATCGCGACCTTGATGGGGATGTTGTTGAGCACGCAGGTGGCGAGCTCCTGATTGGTCATCTGGAAGCATCCGTCACCGTCGATGGCCCACACGACCCGATCCGGCTGGGCGACCTTCGCGCCCATCGCCGCGGGGACGGCGTAGCCCATGGTGCCGGCCCCGCCCGAGTTCAGCCAGGCGTTGGGGCGCTCGTACTTGATGAACTGGGCTGCCCACATCTGGTGCTGCCCGACGCCGGCGGCATAGATCGCCTCGGGACCCGTGAGCTCGCCGATCCGCTGGATGACGTGCTGGGGCGCCAGAAGCCCGTCGCTGGTAGGCGCGTAGCCGAGCGGGAACTCGCTGCGCAACCCCTTCAGGTACGCCCACCACTGGCTGATGTCGGCGCGGCCCGAATCGGCGCCCGCGCGGAACGCCGCTTCGAGGTCGACGAGAACCTCGCGCAGGTCCCCCACGATCGGCACGTCAGCCGCGCGGATCTTGGAGATCTCGGCGGGGTCGATGTCGACGTGGATCACTTTCGCGTTCGGAGCGAAGTGCGACGCCTTGCCGGTGACACGGTCATCGAAGCGGGCACCGAGGGCGACGATCAGATCGGACTCCTGCAGCGCCAGCACGGCCGGAACCGTGCCGTGCATGCCGGGCATACCGAGATTCTGCTCGTGCGAGTCGGGGAAGGCCCCCCGCGCCATCAGCGTCGTGACCACCGGAGCGCCGGTCGCCTCGGCCAGCGCGCGCAGCTGCTCGGACGCGCGCGACCGGATGATGCCTCCACCGACATAGAGGACGGGCTTCTCGGCCTCAGCGATCAGCTGCGCTGCCGCCTGGATCTGCTTGCCGTGCGCCTTGGTCACCGGCCGGTACCCCGGCAGGTCGATCTGGGGCGGCCAGACGAACGGAGCCTCGGCCTGCTGGGCATCCTTGGTGATGTCCACGAGCACGGGCCCGGGGCGACCGGTCGAGGCGATCTCGTACGCTGCGGCGATCGCACCGGGGATGTCTTCGGCGCGCTTGACCAGGAACGAGTGCTTCGTGATGGGCATCGTGATGCCCACGATGTCGGCTTCCTGGAAGGCGTCGGTGCCCATGAGGCTCGAGAACACCTGACCGGTGATGCACAGCAGCGGCACGGAGTCCATGTAGGCATCCGCGATCGCCGTCACGAGGTTCGTCGCCCCCGGTCCCGACGTCGCGATCGCAACCCCGACCTTGCCCGACGCCGACGCGTACCCTTCGGCCGCGTGACCGGCGCCCTGCTCGTGACGGACGAGGATGTGACGAACCGCGTCGTCGTCCATCAGGGGGTCGTAGACGGGCATGATCGCGCCGCCGGGCAGACCGAACACGTCGGTCACCCCCAGCAGATCGAGAGAACGGACGACCGCCTCGGCTCCCGTCATCACAGGTGCCGAAGCGCTGCGAGCGGGTGGCCGGGGCACGGCCGTGGCGATGTCGGAGGACATGATGGATTCCTTGCGATGAGATCGAGAGTTGCGAGAGAGGAACGCCTAGTTCGTCGTCGCGCCTTCGGATGCCGAACGCACGAGTCGCGTGTACTTGGCGAGAACGCCACGGGTATAGCGCGGAGGAAGCGGTTCCCAGCCCTGCCGGCGGGAACTCAGCTCAGCCTCGTCGACGAGTAGGTCGAGCGAGCGAGCTGCGATATCGACCCGTATCAGATCACCATCGCGCACGAAGGCGATCGGACCTGCGTCGACCGCTTCGGGTGCTATGTGGCCGATGCACAGGCCGGTTGTGCCGCCCGAGAATCTGCCGTCTGTCAAGAGTAGTACATCTTTTCCGAGGCCGGCACCCTTGATGGCGGCGGTGATCGCGAGCATCTCCCGCATCCCGGGGCCACCCTTGGGTCCCTCATAACGGATGACGACCACATCGCCCGCCGAGATCTCCCCGGCCTCGAGCGCGTCCATCGCGGCACGCTCGCGCTCGAACACCCGAGCCGGCCCCTCGAACACTGCCGCGTCGAATCCGGCTGTCTTCACGACAGCACCCTCGGGCGCCAGCGTGCCGTGCAGGATCGTCAGCCCACCGGAGGCGTGGATCGGGTCGTCGAAGCGGTGGATCACGGTGCCGTCGACGGGGTCCGGGTTCAGATCGCGCAGGTTCTCGGCGAGCGTCTTGCCGGTCACGGTGAGCGCGTCGCCGTGGAGCAGGCCCTCGTCGAGCATCGCCTTCATGACGACCGGGATGCCGCCGTGACGGTCGACGTCGTTCATGACGTACTTCCCGAACGGCTTCATGTCCGCGACATGCGGCACCTTGTCGCCGATGCGGTTGAAGTCGTGCAGGCTGAGTTCGACATCCGCCTCGCGGGCGATCGCGAGAAGGTGCAGGACGACGTTGGTCGACCCACCGAGTGCCATGGCGAGGGCGATCGCGTTCTCGAACGCCTCTTTCGTGAGGATGTCGCGCGTCGTGATGCCGAGCCTCAGCAGGTTGACGACGGCTTCGCCCGAGCGGTGCGCGAACGCGTCGCGGCGACGGTCGGCCGAGGGCGGCGCGGCCGAGCCGGGGAGGCTGAGACCGAGCGCCTCGGCGACGGATGCCATCGTGTTGGCGGTGTACATGCCGCCGCACGCCCCCTCGCCCGGAGCGAACGCGCACTCGATGCGCTTGAGGTCGGCTTCGCTCATCCGTCCCGACAGGCACGCGCCGACGCCCTCGAAGGAGTCGATGATCGTGATGTCCTTCTCGGTGCCGTCCGAGAGCTTCACCCAACCGGGCGCGATCGACCCGGCGTAGAGGAAGACGCTCGACAGGTCGAGGCGGGCGCTGGCCATCAGCATCCCGGGAATCGACTTGTCGCAGCCGGCCAGCAGCACGGTGCCGTCCAGGCGCTCGGCCATGACGACGGTCTCGACGGAGTCGGCGATGACCTCACGCGAGACGAGGGAGAAATGCATCCCCTCGTGCCCCATGGAGATGCCGTCCGAGACCGAGATGGTGCCGAACTGGAGCGGGTAGCCGCCCCCGGAATGGACGCCTTCCTTTGCGCCCTGAGCCAGGCGGTCCAGGCTCAGGTTGCAGGGAGTGATCTCGTTCCAGCTGGAGGCGATGCCGATCTGGGGCTTGTCCCAGTCCTCGTCACCCATGCCCACCGCGCGGAGCATTCCGCGGGAGGTCGTGGCTTCGATGCCGTCGGTGACGACCCGGCTCCGAGGTTTGATGTCGATGGTGCTGTCGTGCGGGGCCATGTTGGCAGTCTATTCCTGCGCGTGCCGGCGCTGATCCGCGAGCTCTGCCAGCGCAGCGGCCATCGCGGGGATATCCGCGACGCTCACGCGGGCTGCCGTCGGGCCGTCGCCGACGTGGATGCCCAGATCCTGCGGCTGCAGGCTTCGCAGGGCATCCTCGTCCGTGGTGTCATCCCCCGCGAACAGCACGGCGTCCGCGCCGAGGCGCTCACGCAGGTTCGCGATCGCGGTGTCCTTGCCCTCCTGCCGAAACGCGTACTCGACGATCTTCTTGCCGGTACGCCGGCGCCAGTCGGGAGCCGCGCCCGCGACCATGGCGTCGACGGCGGCCGCCGCCTGCTCCCCGACCTCATCAGTCGCGTTGCGGGTGTGGACTCCGAAGCCGAAGGTCTTCGGCTCGATCCAGACGCCGTCGTAGTCAGCGACGATCTCTTCCGCGCGGGCGCGCAGCAGGTCGCGCAGACCGCGCTCGGCGTCATCCTCCGCCGGCTCGACGGCACCCTCACCCGGGATCCAGTACTCGGCACCGTGGGAGGCAGCCAGCACGATCGGGGAGTCGTCGCCGTGCTCGGCGATGATCCGAAGATCGACGAGGCTCCGCCCCGACACGAGGGCGACCGTCGTCTCGGGCAACTCGGCGAGCGCATGCACGGCCTCGCGCGCCGCGGGCAGCATCCGCGCCGTCATCGGGTCGACGACGTGCGGCGACAGCGTGCCGTCGAAATCGAGGGCCACCAGCAGTCTCGGAATTCCTGCCACGGTCGCCAGGGCGTCCCGGACCTGGTCGGAGACAGCGGAAACGGGATGTGCATCGGGAGTCGTCATCTCGGGTCTTTCGTCGTCGGGCGAGTCAGCGCTTCGCGGCGGCGAGCGCTTCCAGGAAGGATTTGGACCAGTCGGTGACATCGTGCTCGAGGACCCGGCGGCGCAGCGACCGCATCCGTCGCCCCTGCTCGCTTCCCGGCATGTCGATGGCGCGCATGATGGCATCCTTCATGCCATCGATGTCGTGCGGGTTGATCCGGATCGCCGAGCCCAACTCGTCGGCGGCTCCGGCGAACTCGCTCAGCAAGAGCACGCCGCGGTTGTCGATGCGGCTGGCGACGTATTCCTTCGCGACGAGGTTCATCCCGTCGCGAAGCGCGGTCACGAGCATGACGTCCGCGGCGAGATACAGAGCGACCATCTCCTCGCGGGGGAACGCCTGATGCAGGTACCGGATCGCGGTGTGATCCATCGTGTCGAAGTCGCCGTTGATGCGACCGACCGTCAGCTCGATCTCGTCACGCAGCTGGATGTAGGCATCCACGCGCTCTCGACTCGGGCTTGCCACCTGGACGAGGGTGGCGTCTTCGACGCTCAGGCGGCCGTCGACGAGGAGCTCGCCGAACGCCTTCAACCGGTGACGGATGCCCTTCGTGTAGTCGAGCCTGTCCACCCCGAGCAGGACCGCCTTGGGGTTGCCGAGTCCTTCCCGGATCTCCTTGGCCCGCGCTTGGATGTCGGGTCGTTGCGCGAGGGTGACGTACGACTCCGCGTCGATGGAGATGGGATATGCCTTCGCAAGCACGTTGCGGGTGCTGCCGTCCTCCATCGGCACCGTGATTCCCGAGGCCTTCGTCGTGTAATGGAACTGCCGGCGCACGGCACGGGCGAAGTTGCTCGCATCGGCGGTGCGCTGGAAACCGACGACGTCGGCTCCGAGCAGCCCTTCGATCACCTGCCGACGCCACGGAAGCTGTGAGAACAGGCCGTATGCCGGGAACGGGATGTGGTGGAAGTAGCCAATCGTCAGGTCGGGACGCATCCGCCGCAGCATCGCCGGCACCAGTTGGAGCTGGTAGTCCTGCACCCACACCGTCGCACCGTCGGCGGCAGCCTCCGCGGACGCCTCCGCGAACCGGCGGTTGACGTCGACGTACGCGTCCCACCACACGCGCCGGTAGCGCGGCGCGGAGATCACGTCGTGGTACAGCGGCCAGATGGTGTCGTTGGAGAACCCCTCGTAGTAGTTCTGCACCTCGTCGGCGCTCAGGGGCACGGGCACGAGGTGGGTTCCCTCGAAGTCGAACGGGTCCAGATGCAGGTCCGGCTTGCCGGGCCACCCGACCCATGCGCCGTCGGCTTTGCGCATCACCGGCTCCAGAGCGGTGACGAGGCCTCCCGGTGAACGTCTCCAGCCTCCGTCATCGTCACGATCCACGGGCAGTCGATTGGCGACGACGACGAAACTGGCTTGCGACACGCGAGCTCCTTCACGATGGCGGACGCGGGCACCTCCAGGGTACCGGCTCCGCCGGTCCCGACGCCGGGGCTGGACAGCGCGGGCCGCATGTGTAGCGTGGAGCGCATGGGCAAGTACCTCTTCGGCACCGGCATCATCGGAGCAGTCATCTCGGGCTTTTCGCTCCTGCGCGCGCTGCGCGAGGACACCTTCACCTGGCGCACGGCGCTGGCGTGGGTGAACTGGGGGATCACCGTCGCCCTGGCAGTCGGAGCGATCGTCGACATGCGACGGATCGATCAGGGCAAGCCCGTTCCGGCCGACTCCCCTGCCGCGCGGCGGCTCGAAGACGGTAAGAGGTGACCGAGGGCGGATGCCGATGTGACGGCACCCGCCCTCGTGGACCGGTCGGTCGATCGCGCGGCGGGTGTGCCCTCAGCGCTTGAGGATCAGTGCATCGCCCTGACCGCCACCGCCGCACAGCGCGACAGCGGCCGTGCCCCCGCCTCGACGCAGGAGCTCATGGACGGCGTGCACGACGAGCCGGTTGCCGGAGGCGCCGATGGGATGCCCGATGGCGATCCCCCCGCCGTGGATGTTGACGACCTCGTCCGGGAGGCCCAGTTCCGCCTGGGACCGGGCGACGACGGCACCGAAGGCCTCGTTGATCTCCACGAAGTCCAGATCTGACGCCGCGATACCCTCCCGTTCGCACGCCGCGACGATCGCGCGCGCGGGCTGGGCGTGGAGGGTGTTGTCAGGGCCGGCTACCTGGCCGGCGGACCCGATCACCGCGAGCACCGGCCAGCCGTTCTCATCGGCGTGCGAACGACCCGTGACGATCACCGCGGAAGCACCGTCGGAGATCTGCGACGAGTTACCCGCCGTGATCGTGCCGTCTTTCGAGAAGGCCGGGCGCAGTCCTGCCAGGGTGTCGACCGTGGTCTCGGGGCGGATGCCCTCGTCGCGGGTCACGATCTTGGGGTCGCCCTTGCGCTGCGGGATCTCCACGGGCACGATCTCGTCGGCGAAGACATCCGCCTCCCATGCCGCCGCCGCCCGCTGGTGCGACCGGGCTGCGACGGCATCCTGCTGCTCGCGCGTGACCTCATAGCGGGCGTTGTGACGCTCGGTCGAACCGCCCATGCTCTCGCGGTCGAACGCATCCGTGAGGCCGTCGTAGGCCATGTGGTCGAGCACCTCGACCGAACCGTAGGACCAGCCATCGCGCGATCCCATGAGCAGGTGCGGAGCCTGCGACATGGACTCCATCCCGGCCGCGACGACAACGCGCGCATCACCGAGCCGGATCATCCGGGCGGCGTCGATGACGGCGGTGAGTCCTGACAGGCACACCTTGTTGATGGATGAGGCGGGCACGTCCCAGCCGATGCCGGCGCCGATCGCCGCCTGGCGCGCGGGGTTCTGACCGGCTCCCGCGGGCAGGACCTGACCGACCAGCACCGCGTCGACGGCGTCCGGTGAGATCCCTGCCTTCTCGAGCGCGCCGCGGATCGCGATGCTCCCCAGCGCTGTCGAGGGTAGCGATGACAGCTGCCCCTTCAGCCGACCCTGCGGGGTGCGCGCGGCACCGACGATGACGACGTCCTCGTGGTTCATGCCTCCACCTTAAGGTCGTCCGAGACGGTGATCTCGGGTTCTGTCGCCGTGCGGACGTCCTCGACGCTCACACCCGGTGCCAGTTCCACCAGGACGAGCCCGTCGGCTGTCACGTCGAGCACCGCGAGGTCGGTGATGATCCGGTCGACCACTCCCCTGCCGGTCAGCGGCAGGGAGCACTCGGTGACGATCTTGGGGCTCCCGTCCTTGGCGACGTGCTCCATCAGCACGATCACCTTTCCCGCCCCGTGCACGAGGTCCATCGCGCCGCCCGGTCCCTTGACCATCTTCCCCGGGATCATCCAGTTGGCGAGATCTCCCGATGCCGACACCTGCATCGCCCCGAGTATGGCCGCGTCGATCTTGCCGCCGCGGATCATCCCGAAACTCGTCGCGGAGTCGAAGAACGCGGCACCCGGGAGGGTCGTCACTGTCTCCTTTCCCGCGTTGATGAGGTCGGGGTCGACATCCGCCTCGGCCGGGTAGGGGCCGACCCCGAGGATGCCGTTCTCTGACTGCAGGACGACCGTGACACCCTCGGGCACGTAGTTGGGAACCAGGGTCGGCAAGCCGATACCGAGGTTGACGTACGCGCCGTCTGAGAGCTCCTTGGCCGCGCGGGCGGCCATCTCGGTGCGGGTGAGTGCCATCTCTCAGGCTCCTTCCGGGGCGGCGGCCGAGACCGTGCGCCGCTCGATGCGCTTCTCGATGTCGGGACCCACCTCGACGATGCGGTGGACGTAGACGCCGGGCAGGTGCACGGCATCCGGGTCGATCTGACCCGGCTCGACCAGTTCCTCGACCTGCACGATGCAGATCCGCCCGGCCATCGCGGCGAGAGGGTTGAAGTTGCGTGCGGCCTTGTTGAAGACGAGATTGCCGTGGCGATCGCCTCGCAGGGCGTGCACGAGCGCGTAGTCGGTCACAATCGCCTCCTCGAGCACGTATTCGCGCGGCCCGCCCGAGACCTCGAAGGTGCGCACATCCTTCACGGGAGAGGCGACGGCAATGCCCCCGGCACCGTCGTAGCGGCGGGGCAGCCCGCCCTCGGCGACCTGGGTGCCGACGCCGGTCTGGGTGTAGAACGCCGCGATGCCGGCGCCCCCGGCGCGCAGCTTCTCAGCCAGTGTGCCCTGCGGGGTCAGTTCGAGCTCGAGTTCTCCGGAGAGGAACTGCCGCTCGAACTCCTTGTTCTCCCCCACGTACGACGACGTCATCTTGCGGATGCGCTTGTCGGCCAGCAGGATGCCCAGACCCCAGTCATCGACACCGCAGTTGTTCGACACGATCGAGAGGTCGTCCACGCCTCGCGCGTGCAGCGCCTCGATCAGTGCCATGGGGTTGCCCGACAGGCCGAACCCGCCCACGGCGAGGGTCGCGCCGGCGGGGATGTCAGCGACGGCCGCGGCCGGCGACTCCCAGGTCTTGTCGATCACGGATGAGCTCCTTCGGTCTGCCGGTGTTCCCGCGCCTCCCGCACCGCTGGACGCGCTCACTTCATCGTCGCGGTCACCGACAACGGACTCCAGCATCCGCTTGTGATGTGGACACGATTCGAGCTACTGTCCACATCATGGACAACGGACGGTCGATTCCCGGTGCACAGGCGATCGCCCGTGCCGCATCGCTGCTGCGGCTGGTCTCGGCGGGCGGGGCCGCAGGTCTGACCGTCTCGGAACTGGCGCGTCGAGCAGGCCTCACCCGCCCGACCACACACCGGCTGCTCACGGCGCTGCGTCACGAGGGACTCGTCGACCAGGACGAATCCGGGGGCACGTGGATGCCCGGCCCCGAGCTGTATCTGATGGGCGCCGCCGCTGCCTCGCGGTACGACATCACGAGCCTTGCGCGTGACATCGTGCGCTCCCTCGCGGTACGCACCGAAGAGAGCGCGTTCCTCTCCGTGCGGCGAGGCGACGAAACCGTGTGCCTGCTGCGCGAGGAGGGCAGCTTTCCGATCCGCTCGTTCGTGCTCTCGGAGGGGGTGCGGTTCCCCCTCGGCGTGGCCTCGGCAGGGCTCGCCATCCTCTCGTTCCTCCCAGCCCACGATGTGGACGCGTATTTCGAGCGGCATCCGGATCTGCCTGACCGTTGGGGCACGGCGCATGCCCCCGCGCGCCTACGCGCGCGCCTGCGGGAGACGCAAGAGCGCGGCTACGCCGTGAACCCGGGGCTCATCGTCGAGGGGAGCTTCGGTGTCGGTGCGGCGGTGTTCACCCGGGAGGGACACCCGCAATGGGCCCTGAGCCTTACCGGCGTCGAGTTCCGGTTCGGTCCGGACCGGCTCCCCGAGCTCGGCCGCATCCTGCTTGCGCACGCGCACCAGTTGACGACGCGGGTCGCCGCCGCGCGCGGCTGATGCCGGCGCTAGTCCCGCAGCGCTGCGCGCGGGGCCAGAACCGCACGAACCGCGTCGCCGACGACCCTCGCACCGGCCTCGCTCATGACGATCGTGTAGTGATTCAGATCGTCGAGGCGCGTGTGCTCGACACTCGGATACCTGGCCAGCACGCCGTCGAGATAGTCCGGTGCGTACAGTCCCGGCTCCTCATCCTGCAGCCCTCGCGGGACCGTCAGGAGGGTGATCGGATGCTGCGCCTCGGCGAGAGCATCCGGCAGTGCGGAGCCCGTGTTCATGTCGATCGTGTCGTCGACCATCGTCTCGTACCGCGTCGCCGGGCGCAGCGCGCCGGCACCGTCGTCGACGAGGTCGTACGCGAAGTAGCTCTCGAGCTCGGGCGCCCACGAGGTCGCGAACGCGGGGTGGGGCCGCCAGAACTCCAGGTAGTCGTCGATCGAGGCGAACCTCATCGACAGTCGCGCGGCGGTGGGGCCGAGCACATGGGTCGCGACGGCATCGGCATCCATCCCCGCCGGCACGTCGAGGGGCATCCCGCCGTCCACGAGGAGCAGACGCTCCACGCGCGACGGATGCCGGTGCGCGAACACCACCGAGACGAACGCGCCCATGGAATGGCCGACGACGGTGATGCGGTCGATCCCGAGCTGATCGAGCACCGCTGCGAGGTCGTCGGCGTGCGCCGCCAGCCCCGCCGGGCCCGACACCTCGTTGCTGCGGCCCCGGCCCCGCAGGTCGGGGGCGATGGCACGGATACCCGGCAGCTCCTCGACGACGAACGGCCATGCCAGGTGAGAGGACGTCACACCGTGGACGAGCAGGACTTCCCCGGTCATCGCGTCCACCGGGTCCCAGATCCCCACGTGAAGTTCACCGCCGGGAACGGGGACGTCGACGGTGCGGTACGTGTGCGCGCTCATCGTGCCGTCCACCCGCCGTCCATCGTGTAGGAGGCGCCGGTGACCATTCCGGCCTTGTCGGAGGCAAGCCAGCCGGCCAGAGACGCGACCTCCTCGGACTCGACCAACCTCTTGACGGCGGTCTCGGTGAGCATGATCTTCTCCACGACCTCGTCCTCGGGAATCCCATGAACCTTCGCCTGGTCGGCGATCTGCTTCTCGACGAGCGGCGTGCGCACATACGCGGGGTTGATGCAGTTGCTCGTGACCCCGTGCGCACCTCCCTCCAACGCCGTGACCTTCGACAGGCCCTCCAGGCCGTGCTTGGCAGATACGTAGGCGACCTTGTACGGGCTCGCGCGCAGCCCGTGCGCACTGGAGATGTTGATGATCCGCCCCCAGCCCTTCTCGTACATGTGCGGGAGCGCCGCGCGCACCAGCAGGAAGGGCGACTCGAGCATGAGACGCATCATCATGCGGAACGTTGCCGGATCGAACTCGGGGATCGCACTGACCCGCTGGATGCCGGCGTTGTTGACGAGGATGTCGACATCGAGGCGCAGATCGTCGAGCGCTTCTGTGTCGGAGAGGTCGACGACCCACGATTCGCCGCCGATCTGCGCGGCAGCTGCGTTCGCGGCATCCGCGTTGAGGTCGGCGATCACGACCGACGCTCCCCGTGAGGCGAACTCCGTCGCGCATGCCAGTCCGATACCGCTTGCTCCCCCGGTGACCAGCGCGCGCCGTCCGGCGAGGTCCTGTTCGGTCATGGGGTGCCCTCCTTTGTTGATCGAGATGGCTCTGTTCGCGGTGCGAGCGCGTTGTCGATGAGCGTGGACATCGAGGCCATGACCGCCGGATCGAGCTCGGCGGGCGGCCTGCCGTCGGCATCCCTCTCCCACAGGAGGAAGCGCATGCCGATGAGCTCTCCCATACCCATGAGTGCCCACGCCGTGACTTCGGGGTCGAGGGCGCGATCGACGTCGCCGCTGCTCTGGGCTGCGCGCAGTCCCGCCTCGTAGCCTTCGACGATGCGGGTGTAGTGCAGTCGAAGGATCTCGGGCGAGACGAACTCGGCTTCGCGCACGACCCGGTACAGAGCGGGGTGGGCGGCGGTGAAGCGGAAGAAGCCCGCAAACCCCGCTCGCTCCGCCTCCAGCCGGGTCGTGGCTCCGGCCATCGACTCGGACATCGAGTGGCGCACCCGTCGGTTCAAGTCGATGACGAGCGCCTCGAAGATCGTCTGCTTGCTGTCGAAGTAGAGGTAGAAGGTACCGAGGCCGATGCCGGCACGCTCGGTGATCTTCACGATCGATGCTTCGTGGTAGCCCTGGTCGGCGAACACCGCCTCGGCTGCCTCGAGCAATCGCCGACGGGTGGCCTCGCCGCGCTTGGTCAGCGGCCGCCCCGTGGCCGAGGACACCGGTGCGACATCCTCATCCTCAGCGGGAACGCTCACGCGACACCTCCTGGGCGGATGCCGCAATCGTCCGGGCGTGCTCACGCAGCCGTGAGCGGGCGAGCTTGTCGATCGACGAACGCGGCAGGCTGTCGACAACCCGGATGGCGATCGGAACCTTGAAGGCAGCGAGCGTGCGGCGGGCATGCGCGAAGACCTCGTCCTGCGACAGGACCGCGCCCGAGCGGACGGTCACGAACGCGACGCCACGCTCCCCCCACACCGGGTCGGGAACACCCACGACCGCGGCCCCCGTGATCAGGGGATGCAGGCACAACGCGTGCTCCACCTCCGCCGGCGCGACATTCTCTCCCCCCGAGATGAAGATGTCTTTCAGCCGGTCGACAACGGTGAAGACCCCGTCGCCGTCGCGGTGGACGACATCTCCGGTGCGCAGCCAGTCGCCGTGCATGGCGCGCGCCGTGGCCGCGGGGTCGCCGAGGTAGCCGGCGAAAACGCTCGGGCCCCTCACCCACAGCTCCCCGGTCGCGTCGCCGCGCAGCGGGAGGAGAGTCTCGGGGTCGACGACCTGCACACTCACGTGCGGGTACGGTCGCCCAACTGCCCCACGGCGGTCGGCAGCGACGCCGTTCGGGCAGTGGAGCACGTTGGGCCCCGCCTCCGTGAGACCGTAGCCCTGAACCAGCTCGATGCCGCGCGCCTGCCACGCCTCGCGAACCGCCCCGGGAAGGGTCGCGCCACCGACCAGAGCAAGGCGGACCGATGACAGATCACTCGTCGCCCACCCACGGGACTCGGCGAGCATCGCGTACTGCGTCGGCACGCCCATCATGGCAGTGACGCGACGTTCCCGGATGAGCTGAAGCACCCGTTCGGTGTCGAACGACCGCTCGAGCACGACCGTCGCTCCGCCCCACCACGCCAGCAGCGGCTGACAGTTCCACGCGGCGACGTGGAACTGCGGGAGGACGGCCAGCACGACATCCGTCTCACCCAAGGGCAGCGCGCGACCGAGCGCCAAGTTGTTCCAGAAACAGTTCGCGTGGGTCAGGATGACGCCCTTGGGAGCCGCTTCGCTGCCCGACGTGTAGACGATGAGCAGCGGGTCGTCATCGCGGACCGGCCGGCGATCCCGGGGCTGCTGGGCGAGAGGTAGGGAGCGCTCGATTCCTGCGGTGCCCAGTGCCGCGACCGGCGGCGCGGCCTCGAGCTCGCGCAGGGCTTCGCCCGCGGCGACCGCGAACTCATCGTCGACGACCACCAGGTGTGGCCCGCTGCGACCGAGCGTGTCGACGAGCTCTCTGGTCGTCTGACGCCACGACAGCGGAACGAATGCCGCGCCCGTGAGCGCGCAGGCGAAAAAGAGCACCACCTGGTCTATCGAGTTCCCGGCGACCGTCGCGATGCGCGATCCGGCTCCGAAACCGGCGTCCAGGAGCCCCTCCGCGAGCGCACGCGACCGACGGGCCAGGTCGGCATAGTCGATCGTCACGCCGCGATCGTCGATCGCGATGCGATGCGGTGTGTGCGCGGCGCGCTCGATCAGCCACCGGCCGATCGTGTGCGACTCGTCCTGTATGTCGTTGCTCACGCCCGAACCTCCGAGGCACCGATCGCGTCGGCATCTGCCTCCGCGTCGTCGATGCTCCGCAGACTATCGCGCACGTGCCGCTCACCGTGGCGGCGACGCCACCAGCCGTCGATCGTGCCGGCGATACCGCCGGGCAGGAACATGACGACGATGATGAACAGCGCTCCGAGCAGGAACAGCGGTTCTGACAGCGGGATCCGAAGGATGTCGGGCAGAGACGCGATCGCCTCGGACCCGGCGAGCACGGTCAGGCGCTGATCCAGAAGCGTATAGAGCACTCCCCCGACGATCGCGCCCCACCGGAATCCCACACCGCCGAGCACGACCATGACGAGGACTGTGATCGTGAGGTCCGCCGACACCGCCCGGGGAACGGTTCCGGACTGCAGCAGCATGTAGGCGACACCTGCCAGGCTCGCGAGCACCGCGGCGATCACGAAGATGATCAGCCGGATGCGATAGGGGCGAAGCCCCAGGACGCGGACGCGCTGCTCGTTCTCCCGCGTGGCACGGGCCAGGTGCCCGAGTCGGGAGGTGTCGACCCACAGGGTGACGAGGTAGACGATCACGAGCACCGCGAGGGCGAACCAGTAGAGATTGCGCGTGTTGACCACGCCCACCAGGACATCGGGCACCTGGTCGGTGTTCAGACTCAAGCCTTCCTCACCGCCGGTGATCGCCGAGTTGCGCCGCACGAGCACGGAACCGGCTTGCGCGAACGCGAGCGTGACCATCGCGAACGGGATGCCCGAGACACGCATGGCGACGGCGCCGGTGACGAAGGCGATGACCATGCCGCCGATCAGGGCGAGGAAGACCCCGGGGAACATCGGGACCCCGAAGTGCTCGAGCGCGATCCCGAGACCGTAGGCACCGGCTCCGAAATACAGGGCGTGTCCGAACGACAGCATCCCCGAGGTGCCCAGCAGCAGGTTGTACGACAGGGCGAGCGCAGCGAACACCATGCACAGGGACAGCAGCGCAAGCGTTCCCGGCTGGTAGGTCGCCGTGGGGAGCACTCCGGGGATGGAGATGTTCAGCAGCGGCAGGAGGGCCATGAAGACCACGAGCACCACACCCATGAGGGCCGGCCAGTATCGACGGATGCTCATGCTTTCCTCCCGAGAAGACCAGAGGGCCGCACCAGCAGGACGACCGCCAGCAGGATGACGACGATGAAGTCGCCTGTGCCGCCGAGGTAGAAGTTCGCGAACTGCTGCAGCACCGCCACGACCACGGAGGCGACAGCCGCCCCGGTGAGGGACCCGAGCCCTCCGACGACCGTCACGATGAATGCGAAGATCAGCAGCGTCGACCCGAGGTGCGCCGAGACGAACGTCGAGTAGTGCATGGCGAGCACCCCGCCGATTCCGGCCGCCGCGCCACCAATGGCGAACACGAGGGTGAACGAGCGGCGCACGTCGATCCCGAGCGACGTCACCATCGATCGGTTCTCGACGCCGGCGCGGATGATCATGCCGTAGCGGGTCTTCTTCAGGAAGAGCACCAGCGCGGCCAGCACGAGCGCGGCGGCGAGCATCAGCACCCAGTACACGTTGGGAATGCGAGCACCGAGGATCTCGGTGGTGTCCTTGAGCCATGGCGGACCCGAGATCGGGATGGCGTCTGTCCCCCACACGCCCTCGAAGAGGGCAACGGCCGCGAAGGAGAGCCCGACGGTCACGAGGACTTGTTCGATGTGGCGCTCGTAGAGCGGGCGGATGAGAACGAGTTCGGTGAGGGTCGCAAACACCGCACCGACGGCCGCGCCCACCAGGATGGAGACCAGGAACGACCACCACGACTCGGTGCCGAGTGCTTGCGCGACCATCCATCCGAGGAACGCACTGAGCGTCAGGAAGGCGCCGTGGGCAAAGTTCAGGACGTGCATGAGGCCGTAGATGAGGCTCAGGCCCGATGCGACGAGGAAGTAGAGCGCCCCGAGACCGACGCCGGTCACCAGGGTGAGGATGATGGTGCTCACGAGTGGGCCTCCGGGGATGGTGCGGTGTCGGCAGCCGCGGGTCGCTCGGCGTGGACGCCGAGCAGACGCTGCGTGAGTTCCTCGTCGTCGAGGATCTCGCGCGCCGAACCGGTGTGGACGACGCGGCCGCTGTCGATGACGATCGCGCCGTGGGCGAGTCGCTTGACCACGTCGAGGTTCTGTTCCACGAGCAAGATCGGCACGATCTTGGCCGCCTCTTCGAGCGCGTCAGCCACCTCGGTGACGATCTTGGGCGCAAGTCCCTTCGTCGGCTCGTCGACCAGCAGGAGCTGGTTGTCGTTCATGAGCGCTCGCGCGACCGAGACCATCTGCTGCTGTCCGCCCGAGAGCGTGCCGGCCATCTGATCGCGTCTGCCGACGAGATCCGGGAACAGCTCGGCGACGAACTCGCGGCGGGGGTTTCGCTGCCGCTCGGCCAGCGCGAGGTTCTCGGCGACGGTGAGCTTGGCGAACACCTCGCGGTCTTCCGGGACGTATCCGACGCCCCGTTTCACGATCCGGTGAGTGGGGAGCGAGTCGATGCGCTCCCCGGCCAGTCGCACCTCGCCTCGGCGGTGGATGAGCCCCAGGATGCCGCGCAGCGTGGAGGTCTTGCCCACCCCGTTACGGCCGAGCACTGCCGTGATCCCGGTGGCGGGGACGGAGAAGGTGACGCTTTCGACCACGGGCTGACCGGCGATCGAGCAGCGCAGGTCGGTGACCTCCAGGATGGCGCTCATGCGGCAGTCCCGAGGTAGGCGCTCTGCACGAGCGGGTTGGCCATGATCTCGGCGGGCGAGTCGAACGCGATGATCGAGCCGAAGTACATCACCGCGACCTTCTCAACCAGACCCATGAGCACGTCGATGTGGTGCTCGACCATGAGGACGGTGCATCCGGTCCGCTGCTGAAGCTCGCGGATGTTGTCGACGAGGCCCGCGACATCGCCCGATGCGACCCCGGCCATCGGTTCGTCCAGCAGCACGATCTTGGCATCCATGGCCAGCAGCACCGCGATCTCGAGCTTGCGCTTGTCGCCGTGGGAGATATCGCCCGCCGGCGTCAGGAGCTTGTGGGTCAGCCCCACCTCCTCGAGGTTCTGCAGCGCACGCTGGGTCGCTGCATCCTTCGCGGTCGGGAAGTGGAACAGCGAGTAATCGCGCCCGACCGCGACCTGCGCGGCAAGTCGCACGTTCTCCAGGACGCTGAGCTTGGGGAACAGGCTCGAGGTCTGGAAGGTGCGCCCCAGTCCCGCCCGCGCCCGGGCGGGCACGGACATCGTCGAGATGTCTTCGCCGTTCATCAGAACCCGACCCGTCGTCGGGGTCATGATGCCGGAGATGACGTTGAACAGCGTGGTCTTGCCCGCGCCGTTCGGCCCGATGACGCCGACCAGGGAACCCGGGGCGACATCGAGGTCGACATCCTTCAGAATTGTCGCGCCGCCGATCTGCAGGCCCAAGCTCTCCACCCGCAGAGCGGAGGGCGTGGACTGTCGCGCGGGCGCGGACGGAACCGGAGTGCTCATGTTTCGGTCGACCTCTTACTGCGCTTCGGCCGGAGCTACCGCGTCGGCGGCGACCGTGTCGACCAACTCGGGGACGAAGGTGTCGCCGTCGGCAACGAGCTTGACCTGGTACATCTCCTGCAGAAGGGCGTGGTCGCCGGCTCGCACCGTCAGGGTGCCCTTGGGGCCATCGAAGGAGTAGCCCTCGAGAGCGGAGATCATCGCATCGACGTCGCCCTGCCCCTCTTCGATCGCGTGGACGATCATGAGCGCTGCGTTGAAGCCATCCGGGCTGAACAGGTCGGGGGTGCACCCGTCCTCCTCGAGGAGGCTGATCATCTCGGTGTTGACGGAGTTGTCAGGGGCGCCGGGGAAGTAGTAGTTCAAGAAGTTGATCTTCTCGGAGGCTTCGCCGTAGGCACCGAAGGTCGCGGAGTCGCCGAGTCCCGTGACCACCGGGATCGCGTCGAGCACTCCCTGCTGGCTCATCGCCTGCCACATCGCGCCTGAGGTGGCACCTGCCCACGCGACGAACACGAGATCGGGGCTTCCCGCGAGAACCTGCTGCGCGAACGGCGTGAACTCCGTTACGTCTTCGGCCACGAGCACCGAGTTCACCGTGGCACCCTGGCCGCCGAGGATCGCCTCGACGGCGGCGACGTTGCCCTGCCCGAACGCGGTGTCCTGCGCGAACACCGTCACGGTCTTGCCGGCGATGTCGTCGAGGAAGGTCCCGGCCGTTGCCACATCCTGCGAGCTCTGACGTCCCGAGCGGAACGTGTAGTCGTTGATGCCGGTGATCGCGTCGGCAGCGGCCGGTCCGGCGATGTAGAGCACCTTGTTCTGCTCCGCCTGCTCTGCGACCGCGAGTGCGACACCCGAGGACACCGTGCCGGCGATGATGTTCACCCCGTCACCGATCAGTTCCTTGACGGCAGTGACGGCCTTGTCGGGGTCACCGGCATCGTCACGGTACTCGACGTTGATGGTGGTGCCGTTGATCTCGTTCGTACCGTCGGTCGCGTAGGCCAGACCAGCACGGAGACCGCAGAGGTACTGCTCGCCGTAGCCGGCAAGCGCACCGCTCTCGCTCGAGACGATGCCGACCGTGACCTCGGACGGTCCCGTCGTCTGGTCGCCTCCGGCGCCGCCGCCGTCGGACTGCGGCGCACAGGCCGCCATAACAAGGGCGCTGGTGGCGACCACCGTGCCCAGGAGCAACTTCTTCGTAACCCGCATGTGCGTGCCTTTCACCGTTGGAAGGGGCATACCTGAAAGCTGATTCAGGTAACGTCTACAGTAGGTGACGGCGGCATCAAGGGCAAGTTTCAGCGCGCGCTCGTCGGCATCCGTTATGGATTCGCGACCCGGGCCGGTTCGCGACCCGCGCAGCCTTGTTCGGTTGCCGCGACACGCCGTGCAGACGCCGGCGTCGCCGCACATCGCGGCAATCGAACGCCGTCGGCGAGACCGAAAACGAAGACGCGGCCCGGGGAGTGAACTCACCCGGGCCGCCTTCTCCGCGATTACCCGAATACCGCGAAGGTGTTGCTCTCCAGAGAATCTACCTTCGGAGTCGGCTATGTGAACGCTATGTGAGAGCACTCTCACGGCGCTTTGAGCAAGACGGCAGGCGTCCGAATGCGGGAGCGACTCCCCGCGGAAAGTATGGTGCGCCCCCAGGGACTTGAACCCTGAACCCACTGATTAAGAGTCAGTTGCTCTGCCGATTGAGCTAGAGGCGCGGAGGTACGTACCGCGCAGAGCGCACGGCGAACCGAGGGTCAACTCTATCATCACGATGAGGTCACCCGGAAATCGCTCAGGATGCCGCCACCTATCCTTGATCGTGTGACCTCCTCCCCCGTGACGAATCGTTTTGACGCACCCTTCGACGGTGACCTCGCGACGGAGTTGACGCTCGCGTTGCGCCTGGCAGATGCGGCCGACGCCGTGTCGATGGAACGCTTCGATGCGGCCGATCTCGACATCCGTGTCAAGGCGGATGCGTCGCACGTCACGGAGGCAGATCTGGCGACCGAGCGGGCGATCCGCGACATCCTGGCCGCCGAGCGACCCGAGGACGGGGTGTTCGGCGAGGAGTTCGGATCGTCGGGAGACGCGCCGCGGCAGTGGATCATCGATCCGATCGACGGGACCGCGAACTACCTCAAGGGAATCCCCATGTGGGCGACCCTGATCGCGCTCGCGATCGATGGGGTTCCCCGCGTCGGGGTCGTAAGCCAGCCGGCGATCGGTCGGCGCTGGTGGGGCGCCACCGGACTCGGCGCCTGGACGGCGGCGCCATCGGGCGAGGCGAAACCGCTGCGGGTGTCGGAGGTCGATGCGATCGAGCGGGCGAGTGTCAGCTTCCAAAGCATCCGTCAGTGGGACGACGCCGGGCGACTCGACGACCTGACCCGCCTCACGCGCGCCGTGTGGCGGGACCGCGGGTACGGGGACGCGTGGCCGTACATGCTGCTGGCAGAAGGCCGGCTCGAGATGGTCGCCGAGTTCGGCGTGAAGGAGTACGACATCGCCCCCTACGTCCCGATCCTGCAGGAGGCCGGCGGCCGGTTCACCGCGATCGACGGACGCCACACGCTGAGCGACCGCTCCGGTATCGCGACCAACGGCATCCTGCACGACGCGTTCATCGCCCTGCTGCACGGTGAGGAGTCCGCGCAGTGACATCCGGACCGATCCGACCTGCCCTTCTCGCGGTGGCCGTGCTCGGCGTGCTCGGTCTCGCCGCCTGCTCCACGACCCCCGCACCAGATCCGACCGGCCCCACGACGCCGTCGGCGCCGAGCGCTGCGCCGATCGCGACTCCGGATGCCTCCCCCGCACCCACCGCGGATGCCGCCGCACCGACGTGCGAGACCCTCATCTCGACGTCACTGGTGGAGGAGCTGAGAGGGTACGGCTGGACCGCGCAAGCGGAGGACTTCCTCGTCGGTGCGACGGTCGTCGAAGACGGCTTGCAGTGCACATGGGCGGACTTCGACGGCCCTGCGACCGACAACCTCCTGCTGTTCGGCTGGGCGCCTGTCGTCGCCAGCGAGGCGACGCGGCTGCAATCCGAGCTGATCGCCCAAGGCTGGATCCGAGAGGACGGCGAGCAAGGGACCTACATCACCGCCAACCCCGACTACGCCGTCGCCCTGGACGAGGACGGATATGGGATGACGTATCTGTTCGGGGACGGATGGGTGACCGTCGCGTTGACTAAGCAGGGCCTCGTGCTCATCGAGCGCCCAGACGCCTGACTCCGGTGCTGTCAACCCGCTCGCGTGGGAGGCGCCTTCCGGGTGCACTGGGACCATGTCCTCCTCGATCCTCGCTCGCGCGGTGCGCGGCGCTGTTGCCGGAGCCACCGCTACCGTCCCGATGACGGGTGTCTTCCTCTCTGCCCGCGCCAGAGGCGCGATCGACACGCTGCCTCCGACGCTCATCCTGCAGCGACTGGTCGGCCCCACGCGCCGCCGCGACCGGAGCGCCGAAGTGACGCGATGGGCGATGGTGCTCCATGTCGCCTACGGCGCGGGTGCGGGAGCCGCTTTCGCGGTGCTGGCGCCGGGAGCTCACGGGAGACGGGCAGTCCTCGGGCCGGTCTGGGGCGTGATCGTCTGGCTGATCAGCTACGAAGGATGGCTCCCTGCCGCGGGCATCCTCCCCCCGGCTCACCGCGACCGCCCGCCCCGCGCGAGGGCGATCGTCATTGCCCACATCGTCTGGGGCGGCGCCCTGGGGCTCCTGTCGCGACGCCGATCCTGAACGGCTGCCCCCATCCTGCTCGCCCGTCCGGTCCGATACAGTCAGAGTCATTGTCGCCTGACCCGAACGGACGGCATCGATGCCCGGACTGTCTCGCCGCCACTTCCTCGCTGGCGTCGCCGCGCTCGCGGCCGCCACCGGCATGAACGTCGACCTCCTCGGCCGTAGCCTCGCCGCCCGCGCGCAGTCGACGGCACAGACGGCGGCGAGCATCCCGACGACGCTCCAGCAGACGATCCTGCAGGGCGGGGTCGTGAAGGGCTCGTACCGCGGTTTGACCACCGGACCGGGCGAGCCCTACCTCCCCCGACTCGACATCCTGCGTGCGACACCCTCGAGCACCCGCGCCGGTGCCCGCCGCTCGCTGCTGTATCTCGGACACCTCTCGGATCTGCACGTCATCGACGCACAGTCGCCCGGGCGCATCGAACCGATGATCGTGCAGGACCACTCGGCGTGGGGTTCCGCGTTCCACCCGCAAGACCCCTTGAGTCCGCATGCGACCGCGGCGATGGTGCAGGCGTTCTCGGATGCCCGGTACAGCCCGCTCACCGGCGCGCCGATGAGCGCGGCGATCGTCACCGGCGACTCGGCCGACATGCACTCCCACATGGAGCTGCGCTGGTACATCGATCTGATGGATGGCCTGAGCGTCGACCCTGCCTACGCGAGTTCGACGTATCAGGGTGTGCAAGCGTGGGCGGAAGCCACCTGGGCGTACCGACCTGGTGACCCGAGCGGCGGAGCCTTCGGCGACTACGGGTTCCCGCAGCTTCCGGAGCTGCTCTCGCAGGCCATCGCGAAGCCCGTCGACTCTGTGGGCCTGCCCGCCCCCTGGTACGCCGTGTACGGCAACCACGACACACTGCTGCTCGGCACCTTCAATCTCAGCCCGCAGCTTCACGCTCTGGCGATCGGCGCCCAGAAGTCGTACACGCTCGAGGGCACGGCGGGAACGGCGCTCGGCGGGTGGGCGGCTGCCACCGGCATCCTGCAACAGGCGGTCGACGCCCTCGGGCTCGAGTGGGGTCGGCCGGGCTTCAAGGAGGTCGCGGCGAGCGCCGAGCGTTACCTGTTCGAGCAGCGCGAGTTCATGGCCGAGCACTTCAACACCCAGCCGACGCCAGGCCCCGTGGGCCACGGCTTCACCCAGCACAATCTGGACTCCGGAGAGACCTGGTGGTCAGCCGACCTTTCGCCCAACGTCCGAGGCTTCGGCCTCGACACCTGCAATCAGGTCGCGGGGCCCGACGGCGGCGTTCCCGAGGTGCAGTTCCGGTGGCTGGAAGCGCAACTGCAGCAGGCCCAGGCCGAGAACAAGCTCGTGCTCATCTTCAGCCACCACAACAGCCTCACCCTCGAAAACAAGGCGCAGCGGTTCGATGATCCGCAGAAGCTCTATGGCGCCGAGGAATTCGTGGCGATGCTGCTGAAGTACCCCGTCGTGATCGGGTGGCTCAACGGGCACACGCATCTGAATCAGATCCTCGCGCACGCAGACGGCGAGCGCGGCTTCTGGGAGATCACGACCGCGTCGTGCATCGACTTCCCCCAGCAGCAGCAGGTGGTCGAGATCGTCGACAACCGCGACGGCACCCTTTCGCTGTTCACGACGGTGCTCGATCACGCCTCACCGGCCGTGCCCGGATCGAGCGGCAGCGTCGCCGACCTCGCGTCACGTTCCCGCGAGTTCGCCGCGAACGACTGGGCAGAAAGTCCGATGATGCGTCGCGGCTCGCCGCTGGATCGCAATACGGAACTCCTGCTGAAGGCCCCGTTCGATCTGTCTCGCATTACGGATGCCGCGCTCGAGAAGCAGCACATGACCGAGGCTGCGAGGATCCTCGCCTACGAGACGGAGCGTGGACTGTGAGGCGGCGACTGATCACGGCATCCGTGCTCGCGGCGAGCATGATGGCAGTGGCCGGATGCTCGCAGGTCGAGGCCCTGGCACCGGTCGGTGGAAATCACATGACAGAGATCCGGTACGCCGCGATCGACATCCTGCTCGCGAAGAACATCGACGTGCTCGTCGCACCGGTGTGTGAGCAGTCGGGCGAGGCGGTGTCGTGCACCGGTGAGACGGCAGACGGCGAGGTGATCACCGTTACCTCCCCGGCCGATGCCACCGACACGGTGACCGTGACCGTGGGCAGCGACACGATCTATGACGGGAAGTACTGGGACATCCTGGATGACGCTGTGCGAGGTGAGCTGTGAGCGCGTGGGGTCTGCTCGGTCGCACCTGGCGGATGTGGGTGCCTATCGCCCTGCTGAACACCGTGCTGCAGGCGCTGCTCGTGGTTCCCTTCGCGACGCCCGCGGCATCGGTCGTCTTCGTGCTGCTCGTGCTCGCTTCGCTCGCCGGAGTCGTGGCCAGCGTCGCGCTGATTGCTGCGGCGCTCCGCTCGGCGCTTGCAGGGAGCAGACGATGGCCGACCTGGGGCGAATGGCTCGCGGTGCTGCTGCTCACGGTCGCCGTATCAGCAAGCGCTCTGGTCGCTGCGTGGCTCGTGATCCCGACACTCGCAGTCGCGGCCATCATGCTGCCTGCCGTCTTCGGAGTTCCGCAGCGCACCGCGTGGGGCTTCGGCTTGTTCGCACAGGCACCGCTGCGCGGCGTCCTGCTCACCCTCATGACGTTGGCACTGGCCGCACTGCTGTGGTTCGCAGCGCTCGTGTTCGGATTCTTCGTCACCGGCTGGGTCGGCGCCGCCCTGACGTGGCTGGTCTTCGGGCTCGTCGGCGTTGTTGTTCTCGCGTCCTGGTTCGCGACACCGCGCCGCGATCGGGCCTGACCTAGCCGGTAACGGATGCCTGGGTGTCGGCATCCGTCATGACAGCGCCAATCTGTACAGAAGCGTCTCGGCGGCACCGAAGATGAAGCTGACCTGCATCGCGACCGCAAAAACGGCGCCCAGCGTGTACCAGAACAAGTAGGGGCTGCGGCGCCGCAGGAAGAAGACCCAGAGCCCGACGACAGTCCCGATCGCAACGGTCGCGCCGATCACGGTCGCGAACGCCATCCGCACGAAATCAGCGGCATGCGGTTCGCTCCACGAGTTCGCGGCAATGCCCAAGAGTCCCGGGACGAGCAGGACACCGAGCAGGAGGATCGTTGTTGGCGAGTTCCAGGCCCGATTCCGACGCACCCCGACCTGCGTCTGCGTATCGGTCATGGCCCCACCGTAACCCGGATGACCCGGGGCGCCGCAAGACACGGAAGAATCAGAACGTGAGTTCGTCGCTGTTCGCGCCACCCCGTTTCTCTGACCTCGCTGCCGCAGCGGCGGGCGAGAAGCCCCTGACCTGGCGGCAGCGTCGCGCCCGGTTCCGGCAGATCTGGGGCCTGGCCAGGCGTCACGGACTCCTCCCGCTCCGCAAGCTCGATTTCAGCTACGACCCCGCAACCGCCGACGTTCGCGCACGCCAAGCACGCGGCCTGCGCGAAGCGCTCGAAGAGGCAGGCGGCGGCTTCATCAAGGCCGGGCAGCTCCTCTCCACCCGCGACGACATCCTGCCGACCGAGTGGGTTCGCGAGCTCTCGCGTCTACAGAAGGAAGTGAACCCCGCTCCCCCCACGCAGATCGAAGAGCTCCTCGAACGCGAGCTCGGCGAGCGTCGCGGCAGGTTCGCCAGCTTCGACGTGGAGCCGCTGGCGGCGGCATCCATCGCCCAGGTGCACCGGGCAACCCTGGATGACGGCACCGTCGTCGCCGTGAAAGTGCAGCGCCCCGGCATCCGTGCCCTGCTCGATTGCGACATCGACATCATGCTGCGTCTTGCCGGCTGGGCAACCCGTCGGATCGCGCAGGCCCGCCAGTTCGGTGCGCTCGATATCGCGAAGCAGTACGCGCAGGACCTGCGCAACCAGGCCGATTTCGCGCGCGAGGCGAGCAACCTCGAGAGCCTCGCTCAGTCGGCACGGTCCGCGCGCGACGAGGTGCGCATCCCGCGGATCTTCCCCGATCTGTCCACCGACCGCGTCCTCACGATGGAATTCATCGACGGCGAGACGATCACCGCTCTGCGGCGCGAGGGGCAGACCGACGAGATCGAGGATGCCCTGCGCACGGTCCTGCGCAGCTTCCTGCGTCAGCTGGTGATCGACGGCGTCTTCCACGCCGATCTGCACCCCGGGAACATCATCATCGACCCCGAGGGTGCGCCGGCGCTCATCGACTTCGGCTCGGTGGGCCGGCTCGACCGCGACCTGCGGCAGACGGTCCAGGATCTCGCGATCGCGTTCCTGCAGGGCGACACCCGCCGGGTCGCGGATGCCGCTCTGGCGATCATGCCCCTGGCAAACCCCGCCGACGAACCCGGATTCCGACGTGCCCTCGCCGAGTTCGTCACCCACGACCTCGGCAGCGGTTCCCGCATCACACTCGGCACGATCGACAACGCCAGCGACCTGTTCATCCGCTACGGCAGCGCGCTGCCCGCCGATCTGGTCGCCGCCGGCCGTGCTTTCGCGATCCTCGAGGGGACCCTCCGCACCGCCGCACCGACGATGGATGTCATCGGCGAGTCCCGCGACGCGGCGCAGGCGCTCATCCTGTCGCAGTTGCGGCCGCGGGCACTTGCCGGGGCGCTCGGACGTTCCGCGCTGGGCGCATTCCCGCGCCTGCGGCGGCTTCCCGATCGACTCGAGACGATCGTCGGCGACCTGGCCGATGGCAAGCTCACCGTGAAGATCCGCCTGTTCGCCGACGACCGGGATCGCCGGGTCGTCACGGGCGTCATCCGCCGAGTCTCGACCGTGATTCTCGGCGGGATGCTGACCGTCGCGTCCCTCGTGATGTTCGTGCTTCCGCCGTTCGAGGGCGGCTCGCTCTCCCCTGTCGCGGCGGGTGTGGCGCTGGCGATCGGGGCTGCCGCGACGTTTGTGACCGCGGCGGTGGATGCCCTGCTGGGGCGCCGCCCCTGACATCCTGGTGCCCGGGCGCACCCGGACAGTGCAGAATCGGGGCATGGAACGCTTTGACACCGTCGTCATCGGCGCCGGGATCGCGGGGCTGACCGCCGCGCGACTTCTCGCTGCGGCGGGCCGCGACGTCGTCATCCTCGAGGCCCGGGACCGCGTCGGTGGACGGGTGCAGACCGATCGCACCGACGGTGAGGTGACCGATCTCGGCGCATCCTGGATCCACGGCGTCACCGACAGCCCCGTCGCGGCGGCAGCCGAAGCGTTCGGGATGCGGACGGTGGAGTTCACGGTCGGTGGCTACCAACCCGACAGCCGAGCGATCGCCTACTACGGCCCGGACGGCCTGCGGCTCTCGGATGCCGAGGCCCACGCTTTCGCGGACGACGTCCACGCCGTCGATGCGGCGCTGGTGGCCGTGATCGCGGCATCCGCGCCCGACGCGTCGTACCGCGATGTCACCGAACAGGCGTTGGCGGACCAGGGATGGGACGCTGAGCGGACCCAGCGGGTGCGCGAGTACCTCGAGCACCGGGCTGAGGAGCAGTACGGCGCCTGGATCGAGGACCTCGCCGCGCACGGCCTCGACGATGACGCGATCGACGGTGATGAGGTCGTCTTTCCGGACGGCTACGACGTGCTCGCCGCGCGACTTACCGAAGGGCTCGACATCCGCCTCGAGCACATCGTCACGCGGGTCGAGTGGTCGGATGACGGGGTCGTCGTCTCGACCGACCGGGGCACGTTCAGCGGCGCCACCGCCGTTGTCACGGTGCCGGTCGGTGTCTTGCGCTCGGATGAGTTCGTCATCCACCCCCCGCTTCCCGAGCCCGTCGCTGGCGCACTGTCGCGCCTGACGATGAACGCGTTCGAGAAGGTGTTCCTGCGCTTCCCGACGAAGTTCTGGGACGAGGGCGTGTACGCCATCCGTCAGCAGGGCCCCGAGAGCCGGGCCTGGCACTCGTGGTACGACCTGACCGCGCTGCACGGCACGCCGACCCTGCTGACCTTCGCCGCCGGACCGACGGCACGTGAGACTGCGGAGTGGGATGCCGAGCGCGTCGTGGCCGACATCCTCACCCAGCTGCGCCGGCTCTATGGTGATCGCGTCGTCGAACCCACGACCGTCGCGATCACGTCGTGGCACGATGATCCGTTCGCGCGCGGGTCGTACGCCTACATGACGCTCGGTTCGACGACGGCCGACCACGACGACCTCGCGACACCGATCGGCGGCGTGCTGCACCTGGCGGGCGAGGCGACGTGGACCGACGATCCCGCGACGGTTCCTGCGGCGATGCTCTCGGGCCACCGCGCCGCCGAGCGGATCGTGGGTCACGACATCCCGATCAAGACCCTCTGGAGCTGACGCGGCGCGGGACGGCCGTGCCGCTAGATGCGCTGCAGCTCGCCCCGCACGATGGAATCGCCGGAGTGTTCCGGTGGACCGCCTTCGGGTTCTGCCGAGATATCGACCAGGACGAACTCGTCGAGGTCGACGTCGTCGGGTATCGGGAACGTCGCAGTCTGGCTGTCGAGGACGCCGAGACTGAGAATCTGGGTGGCATCGGCCGAGATCAGCCACACTTCGCGGAAGGTTCCGGGGATCGGCGCTGCATCGAGGGTGACGACGACGCTGCGCTCGGGACCGGTCTCCTCAACAATCGCTTCGCCGTGCGCTCCGGGATGGTCGGGGAAAGCCAGCAGCTCCGCCGACGCGATCGGTGTGGTTTGCGGCAGTGAAGCCAGTGACCACACTCCTCCGACGACAAGCACCAGCGCCACTGTGGCCGCCAGCGCCCACAGGCCACGGGTCCATCCGCCGGGCCGGCGCTGCGCGCCACGACCGTGCATTTGGACCGCGCGCTCGCGCCGGGGGTGCGCCGGCGCCGCCTCGATCGTGAGAGCATCCGCTTCGGATGCTGCATCCGAGGCCGCGACCGCCGTGTCGGAACCCGATGAGCCCGTCGACGTGCCGGCTGCCGTGTTCGCCACGGGTTCCCCCTCGATGCTCAGGCCGAGTTCGTCGACGATGGAGTCCCACACCCGCGGGGGCGGCGATTCGAGGGCGTCGATGACGATCGTCGAGCGGCCGATCGCCGCGGTGCGGCGCAGCGCATCGACCTCCGCGGAGCACTGCGGGCACTCGTCGAGATGCGCGCGGTCCGCCGCGGTGAGTTCCTGCTCCCCCAAGGCGACGAGAGGGAGGATGTCGGGGTCAAGATGCGACATAGCTCACCTCCAGTCGGTCGCGAAGTCTCGACAGACTCCGCCGGATATGGCTCTTGACTGTTCCCAGCGGCATCCCGAGCCGCTCGGAGATCTGCTGATGCGTGAGGTCATCGTAGAAGGCGAGCTTCACGACGGCCTTCGCATCGGGTTCGAGAAGGTCGATTTCTTCGGCCAACAGTAGTGAATCGCCGAGGTCGACATCCGCGCTGGCGACATCCGGTCCAGCCACTCTCTCCAACTCCTGCTGCAGACGAGCGGCGCGTGAACGGGCTTCGTGGGCATCGGCGATGCGACGACGGGCAATCGATACAAGCCAGGTCGAGAGCATCGACCGGGACGGGTCGAACGTGTCCCGGGACCGCCACGCCGACACGAACGTCTTCTGGGTGACGTCCTCGGCGTCGAGGCGATCACCCAGGGAGCGCAGCGCGATCGTGTAAACGACCGCAGACCAGCGCTCGTACATGTGCGCGAGCGCCCGCTCGTCACCGGCCCGGAAACGGTCGCTCAGTTCGAGGTGTTCCTCGTCCTGCACCGGAGAGACCTCCTGCCTCATGGCAATCACCGCGCCGCGGCATCTGCCGGACGAGCGACGACGACAATGTTGTCTCGGTAGTGGCCGAGCGTGGAATCGAACGGTCCGCCGCAGGTGATGAGCACCAGCGTACGCTCTCCATCCCGTGCGAAAAGGTGGTCAGGGAGCTCACTCTTGACGTACTCGGTAACCGACTCGACGCGGTACGCCCATTCCCGGCCCGACTCGTCTGCGACAGTGACGGCTGCTCCGACACCGAGGTCGCGGAGCCTGCTGAACGGACCGATGCCGTAGGTCGCAGAATCGACGTGAGCTGCGATCACGGTGTTTCCTTCCTCGGATGCCGGTGCCGGGCCAAACCGGTACCACCCGGCGACCGCAGGGTCCTCGGGGATCTCCATGAACCCGTCTGCCAGGACGCCGACCGGAACGACAGGAACGGATACCGAGACATCCGGAACCGTCAACGACTGCGGCTGCGGTGTCAGCGCAACCGCCTGCGGCGCCGCCGAGACGACCGGCACATCGACCGCCGGCCGCGGAGGAGCCGGGGCTGTCGCGCTCGGACTCGGCGGAGCCGGAGGCTGCGCCCCCACCCCGGAGGGGATGAGGGCGCAGCCAGAGAGCAGCGACAAGGCGACGACGGCAGCGGTGCTAGCCGCGGCGGTGCGCACTCGCGCTGAGGTGAGCATCAGCGGCGGGCGACCGAACGAGCGATCAGCACGCCACCGCCCGCGAGAACCGCAGCGGCGACGAGCCCGCCGATGAGCAGACCGCCCTGCATCATGGCGTCCTGCTGGGCCAGCTGTCCGCCGGTTCCAGAGTTCACGCCGCCGGGTGCGGAGTGCAGGCCGTCGATGGTCTGCACGGCGAGGGCGAGGTTGTCGTCATCGAGGCTTCCCCAGGCGTACACGATCGTCAGCTGACCGTCAGCGATCGTGACGTCGGCGGGTCCGAGCAGCGCCGGGCTGGTCGTTCCTGCCGCCACGACGGATGCTGACACCGTGCCTGCTGCCAGGTCGAGCGTCGCCTCGTCGGGGTTGGCAAGTCCTTCAACCACGGCGGTGTCGCCGGCGAGGATGTCGACGGCCGGAGCGGCCGCGACGTGACGCACCGTCAGTCGGCCTTCGCCGGCGGCGGTCTCGCTGATGTCGTTGGTGAACAGCGTCGCGGTGGGGTCACCGGTCTCGGTCAGGTGCGCGACGGCGGTGTAGCTGGTGTTCGCGTCCAGCGTCAGCGTGATCGGGCCGAGCACGGGGCTCGACGCATCAGCAGCATCCGGCGCCGTCAGCGCTACCTCGTAGTCGCCCGCAGGAAGGTCAAGGGGACCGGCGAGGTCACCGGGCTGGAAGTCGTCGATCGTGAGCTCCCCGTTCACGTAGACGTCGACAGGCGTGTCGGGGATGCCGTGCAACACCGACAGGTCGGCACTGGTGTCCGAGATCGCGAAGGCCGGGGTGACGGCACCGAAAGCGAGTAGAGCGCCGGCCGTTGCGCCGGCGAGAAGTGTCTTGCGCATCGTTCCTCCAGGGTCAGGTGGGTCGTTGTTGTCCCACTGACTAGTGATTCCTGGGGAGGAGGCGATTTGGATGCAGCAGTATGGAAAAACTTCGAGCAGCGCTTCCGCGCCGCGTGGTTCCGCGCGTAACGGAGCGTCAGGACTCGGGGACCCCCGGCTCGGCGCCCGTTGCGACCGGGCGATCCGGTGTGTTGGACCACTGGCTCCACGATCCGGGATAGACAGCCACGTCCAGGCCCGCCGCAACCCCCGCAAGCGCCGTGTGCGCCGCCGTCAGACCCGAGCCGCAATACGCAGCGACCGGTGTGAGGTCGCTCACTCCGGCACTCTCGAACGCTGCGCGAATCGCCGCCGGCGACGCGAAACTCTCTCCGTCGAGCACGGCATCGGCGGGCAGGTTCACCGCGCCCGGGATGTGCCCAGCGACGGGATCGAACGGCTCGGACTCTCCGCGATAGCGCTCCGGCGCACGCGCGTCGAGCAGCACTCCGTGCTGCGGCCATGCGGAAGCCTCGTCGATCGAGATGCCCTCATCCAGGTCATCGAGCTCGATCGATCCCGGTTCAGGTGAGACGTCGCCCGTCTCGAGCGGAAGTCCTGCCGCCCGCCACGCCGACAGGCCGCCGTCGAGAACACGGATGTCGCTCATCCCGGCGCCGCGCAGCAGCCACCAGGCCCGCGCCGCCGAGATAGAACGGTAGTCGTCGTAGACGACCACCGTCTCTCCCGCGTGCAACCCCCAGCGGCGGGCGGCATCCTGCAGCGTCTCGCGCGACGGGAGCGGGTGCCGCCCCTGGGACGGCGCACCATGCGTCGCAAGCTCGGTGTCCATGTCGACGTACACCGCACCCGGGAGGTGCCCCGCCCGGTAGTCGTCACGGCCGTCGGGCTTGTCGAGGCGGTATCGCACGTCGAGAAGACGGATGCTGCTTCCGGCCTCGAGCAGATCGTGGAGTTCGTGGGCCGAGATGAGCGGGGAGCCGGGCATAGCAGCATCCTCGCACGCGCGCGAAAACGAAGAGCCTCCTCGACAAGCGCAAACACGCGGATCGAGGAGGCTCACTCCGACAGTGTGACAGCGGCGTCGGCATCCATCTTCTGTGTGCCGTGGTGGAGATGGGGGGAATCGAACCCCCGTCCATCGCTGGGTCATCGCGCCTTCTCCGGGCGCATTCTGTGAAAGCGTTCTGCTCGGCTCCGACCTTTGTCACAGACACCTAAGTCGACAAGCCCAGCCTGGGAGGAGTCCCGCGTGACGTCCAGGCGCCGTCACGCAGCAAGATCCCTTAGATGACGCTAGGAACCGTAGCGGGATCGCCTACGGGCTAACGGACTCGGGCTCGCTGCTCAGGCAGCGAGGGCGAAGTCAGACTGCTTCTTATTGGCAGTTATTTGTTTGCAGGGGGCGTTTACGAGATAACCCCGCATCCTCGGCCCGCTTCTCGCGAATTCGCAGACGATGTCGAAACCGATCATCCCCATGTGCCTCTGCTGAGGCTGTTCCCTCACGTGAGGGGCCGCTGTCACACTGTGGAGTTACGAAGGTTCAGGATGCAAGAGCACCCGAGCGTTACAGGATACAACGGATGCCGCATCCTGCGCATTCCCGGTGCTCAGTTGCACGACGTAGAGTCGCACTCATGCGCGATGTCATCATCACCGTCCGTGGCGAACACCAGACCCGGGTCGCTCCCGAAGAGGCCGTGGCGAGGCTCACGATCCGGACCGAGGGTGAGGAGCGCGCCGACGTCATGGGAAGAGCGACGGATGCCGCAGGCATCCTGCGTGCTGCTCTTACCGCCCGCCAGGACGCGGGAGATATTCGCGAGTGGTCCACCGGCCGCCTGACCGTCCGCTCCGAGCGCCCGTGGAACGCCGAGGGCAAGCAGCTGCCGCTCGCGCACCACGCCGCGCTGGATGTCTCAGCGACCTTCGCCGACCTCGATGCGCTCTCGGGATGGCTCGGCGAGGTCGCCGAACTCGACGCGATCCACGTCGACGGCGTGCAGTGGATGCTGACCGACGCGACCCGCACAGCCGTCGAGGCGGATGTCGCAGCCCAAGCGGTCCGTGTCGCGATGACCCGCGCGACCGCCTACGCCGCCGCGCTCGGGCTCGCGGAGGTTACGGCTGTCGAGGTCGCTGACGTGGGCCTCCTCGGCGGTGGCGCCGCCACCCCTGCATCCGGACCCTCGCCCCGGATGATGATGGCTGCGAGCCCGATGGACTCGGCGAGCTCACTCGAGCTGCAGCCGGCCGACATCGTGGTCAGCGCCGCTGTCGAGGCACGGTTCAGCGCCCGCTGACGGGCCGCGGCTCACTCGCCCAGGCGGTTGCGGGTGCGCATCGCGCGCTCAGCCTCCCGCTTGTCCTGCCGTTCCCGCAGTGTCTGACGCTTGTCGTACTCCGCCTTACCCTTGGCCACGGCGATCTCGACCTTGGCGCGCCCGTCCGAGAAGTAGAGCTTCATCGGGATGAGCGTGTAGCCGCCCGCCGAGACGGCGTGGCTGAGCTTGATGATCTCGTCCTTGTGCAGCAGCAGCTTGCGCACCCGCTTGGCGGCGTGGTTGGTCCAGTGCCCCTGCGAATACTCGGGGATGTGGACGGCGTCGAGAAACGCTTCGCCCGCGTCGATGTATGCGTAGCCGTCCGTGAGATTCGCGCGCCCCTGGCGCAGCGACTTCACCTCGGTGCCGGTGAGCACGAGGCCTGCCTCGTACGTCTTCTCGATGGAGTAGTCGTGGCGCGCGCGACGGTTGGTCGCGATGACCTTCTCTCCGCGTTCACGTGGCATGACTCCTCCTTCCCGGTAGCAGCCCACCAGTCTATCAACCGCCGCGCGGGCGTTCAGGTCGGCGCATTGCCGAACTGAACGGCAAGGAGGGCGAGGAAGATCCAGAGCACGTACCCGATCACGCCCGCGAAGATCGTGACGGCGGCCACCGAGTACCCCCACCCGATGTGCCCAGCGCGCAGGAGGCGACGGATGACGAGGACGGCCAGCACGGTGCTGGCGACAACGGGGAGTCCGAACACGGCCACCGAGATGAGCGGGCCGCCGAGCTGGGCCAGTGCCGCGATTGCGAAGAGGACGAGGGGGCCGAGTCCGAGAATGACGCCCGCCGCACCCCACACCGGCGCCGATCGAACCGGCCGCGCCGCCCTCCGCCCCTGCGCCATCTCGCCTGCTCCCTCGCTCGCGACTTCCGGCTCGGGGCTCAGGCCCGGAGCCAGCGACGGATGGCGAAGCCCGCGGACAGTGCAGCAAGCACGATCCCGATGCCGATGAGGACCGGGATCACGAGGATCACATCAGCGGTGTCGACCCAGGTCGCCACGAACGTGATGCGGGAGCGCAGATATTCCTGCACCCCGAACTGCACACCCGCGACGACCGCGAGACTTGCCAGCACCGAGCCGATGAGCGCGGCGAAGACACCCTCGAGGATGAACGGGGTCTGGATGAACCGGTTAGATGCTCCGACCAGCCGCATGATCCCCAGTTCCCGTCGACGCGCGTAGGCCGACAGACGGATGGTGGTCGAGATCAGCAGAACCGCAGCGATCAACATGAGGCCTGCGACCCCCACCGCCACGTAGGTTGCGACCGTCAGCGCCGAGAACAGCGGCTCAAGGTATTGCAGCTGATCGTTGACTTCTTCGATACCGTCGGCACCCGCGAAGGCCTCCGAGATAACGGCCGACTTGCTCGGATCTGCGAGAGTGATGCGGAACCTCGCGCCGAACTGGTCCTCGGTGAGGATGCCGTCGTACTCATCACCGAGAAGACTCAGCGCGTCCTCGTAGACCTGCTCGGCGCTGTCGTACTGCAGGTCGCTGATCAGCGGCGAGAGAGAGTCCGAATCGAGTTCAGCCCGAACCGCGTCGATCTGCTCCTGGGTCGCGACCCCGCCCGCGCAGCTGGCCACCTGCGACAGCGAGCTGCACATGTAGATCTGCACCTGCGCACGATCGGCCCAGAACGCACGCATCGTGCCGATCTGCAGCTGCATGAGCATCGCGGCACCGACGAAGGTCAGCGACACGAAGGTCACGAGGACAACCGAGATCACCATCGACGCATTGCGTCGCAGACCGCTGAAGGCCTCCCCGAGGACGAGCCCGACCCTCATGAGGTGGGTCCGACTTCGTCGTCGCGCTGCTGCGCATTCAATCCCAGGCGTTCGGCGAGCCCGAGCTCTTCGACCTCGACCTCCGGAATGTCGATGACCGGCACCGGTTGCGTGGCCGGTCGAGGCGCAGGCTTCGCCTCCGTCGAGGGGGCATCGGTGGATGATCCGCGATCGTCGGCGGCCGATGGAACCTCGCCGACGGCTGGAGCGGGCACGTCCGGATCCACAGGAGCGGGGCGGACCTCCGCGAGCGGTGACGCGACCGGCGCTGTCGACGGATCGTCGGCGACGTCGAGAGCGGCAGCCACGGCGATCTCGGCATCCGTAACGGTCGGTTCGATACCGACCTCGCGCTGCAGTTCGAGCACCGCCGTGAGGGCAGCGGCAGCCGCGGCCCCGCGCACCTGCTCGGGCTGGAGCCGCGGCAGTCCCGAGGTGTCGCCGTACCCGCCGTGGCGCTCGTCACGCATCATCTGGCCGCCGCGCAACTCGATGACGCGGCGCTTCATCTGGTCGACGAACCCGGCCTCGTGCGTGGCCATGACGATCGTCGTGCCGCCGGCGTTGATCCGCGCCAGCAATTGCATGATGTCGATCGAGGTCGCCGGGTCGAGGTTTCCCGTGGGCTCGTCGGCCAGTAGCACCTGGGGACGGTTGACCAACGCGCGCGCGATGGCGACGCGTTGCTGCTCACCGCCCGACAGTTCATGCGGCATCCTCTTCTGCTTATCGGCGAGTCCGACCAGGGCAAGCGCCTCGGGTACTGCCTGCTTGATGAACCCGCGCGAGGAGCCGATGACCTGCAGCGTGAAGGCGACGTTCTGGAAGACCGTCTTGTTCGGAAGGAGCCGGAAGTCCTGGAAGACCGCGCCGACGTGGCGCCGGAAGTAGGGAACCTTGCGGTTCGCGAGCGTACGCAGGTCGCGTCCGAGCACGAGCACGTTCCCGGAGGTGGCGACATCCTCCCGCAGGATGAGGCGTAGACACGATGACTTACCCGACCCCGATGCGCCGACGAGGAACACGAACTCGCCGCGGAGCACTTCGAAGCTCACCTGGTCGAGGGCGGGTTTCGCGGTGCCCCGGTATCGCTTGGTGACGTTCTCGAACCGGATCATGGCGATCTGAGCCTAAGCGCGCCACCGTGCAGGGGCGGGTGCGACACCCGAGGGCGCTCAGTCTCGCGTATCGCGCGACTCAGTCGTCGTTGTCTTTGCGCTTTCGCCACCGGATGCCGGCCGCGATGAATCCGTCGAGGTCGCCGTCGAACACGACGGCGGGGTTGCCAACCTCGTATCCGGTGCGTAGGTCCTTGACCAGCTGCTGTCCGTAGAGGAAGTAGGAGCGCATCTGATCGCCCCAGCTCGCGGTGATGGTTCCGGCGAGTTCCTTCTTCTTGGCCGCTTCCTCCTCACGCTTGAGGAGGAGGAGCCGAGTCTGCAGAACACGCATCGCGGCGGCACGGTTCTGGATCTGACTCTTCTCGTTCTGCATCGACACGACGATTCCCGTGGGAAGGTGCGTGATGCGCACCGCGGAGTCGGTCGTGTTGACGGACTGGCCGCCGGGACCGGACGAGCGGAAGACATCGACGCGGATGTCGCTCTCCGGGATGTCGACCTCGACAGCCTCTTCCATCACCGGGATGACCTCGACCGCAGCGAATGAGGTCTGACGTTTGTCGGCCGCACCGAAGGGGCTGATCCGGGCGAGACGGTGGGTGCCGGCCTCCACCGAAAGGGTGCCGTAGGCATACGGGGCGTCGATCTCGAACGTGGCCGACTTGATGCCGGCACCCTCGGCGTAGGAGGTGTCCATGACCTTCACGGGGTACTTGTGTCGCTCGGCCCAGCGCAAGTACATGCGCATGAGCATCTCGGCGAAGTCTGTCGCATCGTCGCCGCCCGCGCCCGAGCGGATCGTGACGACGGCCGCCCTATCGTCGTATTCGCCGTCGAGGAGGGTCTGCACCTCGAGGTCGCCGATGACTCGTTCGAGTTCGGCAAGCTCGCGTCGCGCCTCACCCGCCGACTCCTCGTCCTCCATCTCGTTGGCGAGCTCGACGAGCACCTCGAGGTCGTCCAGGCGTTGCGCGACGGCGGTGATGCGGGACATCTCCGCCTGCCGGTGACTGAGAGCGCTCGTCACCTTCTGCGCCTTCTCGGGGTCGTCCCACAGGTCGGGCGCGCCCGCTTCGTCGCTCAGCCGGGCGATCTCGGCGGCGAGCGCGTCGACGTCGACAACGGACTGGATGTCGGTGAACGTGGAGCGCAGGGCCTGGATGTCGGCGGACAGATCGAGTTCGAGCATGACAGTCCAGACTAACGTGGAACTGATGGTCGATCCCCCCGCACCGATCCGCGCGCGCGACGTTCTGTGGCGGTTCGGGCCTATGGTGTACCTGCCCACCGTGCTGTTCGCGCTCGGTGAGGGGGCGGTGATCCCGCTCATTCCCGTCATCGCGGCCCAACTCGGCGCCGATGTCGCGGGAGCGGCTCTGGTCGCGTCCGCGCTCGTGGTCGGGCAGCTCGCCGGCAACCTGCCGGCGGGATGGGCGGTGGCGCGGTTCGGCGAGCGCGTCACCATGGGCGTTGCCGGGGCGATCGCGCTCGTCGGCGTCGCGGGCATGGTCCTGGCGCCGATGCTCGGGGTGTTCGCGGCATCCGTGCTGCTCATCGGGCTCTGCGCGGCGGCTTTCGGGCTTGCCCGGCACTCGTTCATGACGACACGGGTTCCGCTGTCCTTCCGGTCGCGGGCGATGTCGCTGCTGGGCGGCACCTTCCGCCTCGGCATGTTCGTCGGGCCGTTCGTGGCCGCCGCGCTGCTTGCGCTGTTCGGTGACGAGCACGCGGCGATCTGGTTCTTCGGGGTGTGCCTGGCCGCCACCGTGGTCCTGGTGGTCTTCGGCCCCGACCCCGAGCAGCAGTTCGCGCCGACCGAGGCGACCGTGTCAGCGAATGCCACCGGTGAGCGAGATGACCGCGAACTCGACGGCGAGGACACCGGGGAAGCGATCACCGGGAGCATCCGGATACCGGGGCGACGCGAGAGCGTCTTCGTCGTCGCCTGGCGGTACCGCGCCGTCCTGTCCCGCCTCGGCGTCGCGGCAGCATCCTTGGCGGCTGTCCGCTCGGCACGACAGGTCGTCTTGCCGCTGTGGGGCGTCTCGATAGGACTGGATGCCCAGACGATCGCGTTGGTCGTCGGCATCTCGGGCGCGATCGACTTCGCGCTGTTCTACGCGAGCGGACAGGTCATGGATCGGTTCGGGCGTCTTTGGGCAGCCCTCCCGGCGATGCTGCTCATGGGCCTCGGCTTCCTCGCGCTCGCGTTCACGCATGACCTCGATTCGTCGGCCATGTGGTTCGCGATGTTCGCTGCGGTGCTCGGTGTCGGCAACGGCCTCTCCAGCGGCATCCTGCTCACCCTCGGCGCCGACGTCGCGCCGCGCACGGACCCGGCCCCCTTCCTCGGCTCGTGGCGGATGCTCACCGATGCCGGTGGGGCCATCGCGCCGCTGCTGGTGTCGGGGATCGCTGCACTGTCGACCCTGCCGCTGGCGACCGGGACCATCGGCGTGCTCGGACTGCTCGGGGCGGCAGCCTTTGTGCGCTGGGTTCCCCGATTCGTGCCGCGTCCCGGCCGCCTCGGCTGACGCTCAGTCGGTCACGATCGGGATACCGGTCGAGGACGACGCCGCGTCGACGCCGCCGGCATCCGTGACGTTCTCGAAGCCGAGGCCCTCCATGATCGCGACCGCCTGCGCGGACCGGTTCCCCGTGCGGCAGTAGACGATGTACTCCCCGTCGGCGGGCAGCTGTGAGATCTCCTGCTCGAACGCACCCGACTGCAGATCGATGTTCACGGCGCCGTCCAGGTGGCCCTGCGCGTACTCCCCCGGTGTGCGCACATCGACGATCACGGCATCCGAGGAAACCTCGAGGCTGGGTGACGATGAACACGCCGCCAGACTCGTGGCGAGGGCGGCGGCGGCGAGCGCGGCCAGAAGCAGTCGGATGCGTCTCATGGGGGGTCCTTCCGATCACACGAGATGAGGTATACCCCCTAGGGTATAATACGAATCATGGCAACCCGCGAGATCACCCTCGAGACGATCGAAGAGACCATTACCGAGCCCGGCATCGTGCTCCTGGACTTCTGGGCCGCATGGTGCGGACCCTGCCGGATGTTTGCGCCCGTGTTCGAGAGCGCATCGGATGCGCACCCCGACATCGTGTTCGGAAAGGTCGACACCGAAGCTCAGCAACAGCTCGCCGCCGGCTTCCGCATCACCTCGATCCCGACGCTGATGGCCTTCCGCGACGGCATCCTCGTCTTCTCACAGCCCGGCGCGCTCGCCGCCCCGCAGCTCGAACAGGTGATCACCGCCGTCGAAGGACTCGACATGGATGACGTGCGGCGACAGGTAGCCGCGCAGAAGGCCACCCAGAGCGAGGACCCGGCGACCTGAGGGCGGGCCCCCGCCTGTTTGCCAGATGGCGCTGAGTATCGATCAGACGGTGCTGAGTGCTCGTGAGGGCGCTCGCAGCACGTCATCGAGTGCGTCCAGGAGGGCCTCGGGCTTGAGCAGCTGCATCTCGTGGCGGCTCAAGAACTCGCGCACGTCCCACCCGTGAGCGGTGAGGCGTTCGAGGTATCGACCGCGCAGCAACCGGGACTTGGTGGCCTTCACAACCGTTGACGGGACCGGCGGCGGAGCGGGCTCAACGCGGTGAGCATCCAGTTCCCGCACCACCGACACAGCCATGAGGCGATCCCAGCGACGCGTGCTCGCCCGAAGGCGACGGCGCAGGGGCGCGGGCACGGCCGGATCGACGACCGAGAGCATCCGTGCCACCACCGGGCCCGCCATGCGGTACGTGAGCAGCCGTCGCCCCGCCACGCCGGCATCCACGTCGAGCGCAGGGTCGAGGTAGACGGCGTGGCCGGGCTGCAGTCGCGCCGCGGCGTCGGCAAGGACGCGGCCGCCCAGCGAGTGCCCGATCGCCAGGTCTAGTTCCGAAGGCAGGGTCTCGACGAGGTCGTCGGAGAAATCGCGGAGGCGATAGTGGTCGGCGCGAGGGCTGGAACCGTGTCCGCGCAGGTCGACCGCGAGCACACGCATCCGGTGCCGGCGCGAGAGCCGCTCGGCGAAATCCTGCCAGAGCAGACCCGACCCACTGATGCCGTGGACGATCGCTGCGGTGCGCTCACCGCTTCCGAATTCGTGTACCGCCAGACGCACATATCGACGGTACGCCCGCCAGCTATGAGCCGGCTCGGAGGGCAGCCGTGAGATTCCTGCATGTCCTTCCCGCATCCGCCGAAGACGTATCGGCCGGCGGGTGCCGCCGACCCCTGTCCGCCGCGTGAGGGCTCTCGATAGGATCGCCCCGGCGAAGGGATCCGCATGAGCGAACATGCCGCGACACCATCCGTAGGCAGCGGACCAACACCGGCATCCGATCCGACGACGTGGTGGGCGACGGATGCCGCCGCCGTCGCGTCTGATCTGGGCACGGATGCCGTGCGCGGCCTGACCAGTGCCGAAGCCGCCCGACGCCTCGCGAGCTATGGGCCGAACACGATCCCCGCTCCCCCTGCGCCGAGCGCGTGGACGATCGCGTTGCGGATGCTCGCGGATCCGATGAATCTCATGCTCGTCGCGGTCGTCGTGGTGAGCCTGATCATCGCCCAGTTCGCCGTCGCCTTCATCGTTGCTGCCCTCATCGTGCTGAACGTGGTTCTCGGGACTCGCCAGGAACTCGCCGCCCGGGCGAGCGTGGACGGTCTTGCGAACCTGCAGATCCCGCATGCCAAGGTCGTGCGCGACGGGTCCCTCCGCGAAGTCCCCGCGCCGGAGGTGGTCCCCGGCGATCTCGTGCAACTCGAAGCGGGAGATCTCGTGCCGGCCGACGGCCGCATCCTGCGCTCGGCCAACCTCCAGACCCAGGAGGCGGCGCTCACGGGAGAAAGCGCACCCGTCGACAAGGATGTCGCAACGATCGACGGACACGATGTTGCCCTGGGCGACCGCGCCAACATGCTGTGGCAGAACACCACCGTGACGCGCGGCACTGCCGCGATGGTCGTGACCGGAACCGGGATGTCGACCCAGATGGGACAGATCGCGGCGATGCTCACCGCTGTCGCGCCCTCCAAGTCGCCGCTGCAGCGTGAGCTCGACGGCCTCACGAAGGTGCTCGGCTTCGTCGCGTGGGGTGCCGTGGCGATCATGATCATCCTGGGTCTCCTGCGCGGCGAGACGATCGCGACGGTACTGCTGGTGGGAATTGCGATGGCTGTCTCGGCAATCCCGTCCGCCCTCCCGACCTTCGTGCAGGGGATGCTCGCATACGGCGCCCGGCAGCTGGCCGAACACCGCGCTGTCGTGAAGAACCTCAGCGACGTCGAGACGCTGGGCGCGACATCCGCCATCAACTCCGACAAGACCGGCACGCTGACCCTCAACCAGATGACCGCCACAAAGCTCTATGCGCTCGGGCAGTGGTTCACCGTCGAGGGCGAGGGGTATCGCAAGACCGGGGCCCTGCGGCACGCCGCAGGCAAGGAGGTTCCCGACTTCACGCCGCTCGCCTACGGCCTGTGCCTGAACTCCGACGCGACAGTCTCCGACTCGGGCGTCGTGGTCGGCGACCCCACCGAGGCCGCCCTCGTCGTGCTGGCCGCGAAGCTCGGCGTGGACGCCGAAGAGAGCCGCCGCGCCTACCCGCGCGAGGCCGAGGTGCCCTTCGACTCGGCCTACAAGTTCATGGTGACCTTCCACCACGCGCCGCTGCAGGGCGCTGAGACGTTCCTGGCGACGATGAAGGGCGGGCCGGATGTCGTCATCGACCGCTGCTCGCACGTCGTCACCGCCGACGGCGTGGTTCCCATCGCGGACGCGAAGGACATCATCCTGGAGGCAAACGCCGAGCTCAGCCGCAACGGCCTGCGGGTCCTGGCGATTGCTGTGCGTGATCTGCCTGGGCAAGAGGCGACAGCGAAGGCCGACCCGATGTCCCTCGCCGAGGACTTCACCTTCGTCGCGCTCGTCGGCATCATCGATCCGCTGCGACCCGAGGCGATCGAGGCGGTACGGATCGCCGGTGAGGCGGGCATCGAGGTGCGCATGATCACCGGCGACCATGCCGTGACCGCCGCCGCGATCGGACGCGAACTCGGCCTCGGCCCGGGAGCGATCAGCGGGCCCGAGCTGCGAGCGCTCAGCGACGAAGAGCTCACGGCGCGTCTGCCCGAACTCCACGTGTTCGGCCGCGTCACCCCCGAAGACAAACTGCGGATCGCCCGGCTCATGCAGGAGCGCGGCGACGTCGTCGCGATGACCGGGGATGCCGTCAACGACGCCGCAGCCCTCAAGCAGGCCGATATCGGGGTTGCGATGGGATCGGGCAGCGAGGTGACCAAGCAGGCCGGCAAGATGATCCTCACCGACGACAACTTCGGCACGCTCGTCGAGGCGATCCGGCTCGGCCGGACGATCTACGACAAGATCGTCAGCTACGTCCGCTACCAGATGGCGACCCTGTTCTCGCTCGTGCTGCTGTTTCTCGTGTCCAGCATCCTCGACATCAACAACGGCACACCGATCACGCCCCTCATGGTGCTGTTCCTGAGCTTTTTCATCACGTTCTTCCCCGTGATCGTGATCACCCTCGACCCGAGTCCCGCCGGGCTCATGAGTCAGCCGCCGCGCGACACCAAGGTTCCGCTCGCGAACCGCCGCTCGATCGCGCAGTGGCTGCTCTATGGCGTCGCGATCTTCGGGGTGGCTCTCGCCGCGATGCTCCTCTCCCCCGGCCAGCCGAGCCAGACCGAGCCGTCGGTGCCGGTCACGATGACCTTCGTCGTGCTGAGCCTCGGGTCGGTCCTCGCCGGATTCGCGATGCGCCGCGACCCCGGTTCGGGTCTTGCTGCGCCGATCGCCAACGCCCTGAAGTGGATGTGGATCCCGGTCGTGCTCACGGTGCTCTCGGTCGAACTCGACTTCATGAACGCGCTTCTCATGACGACACCGCTGGATGCCGCGCAGTGGTGGCTCGCGATCGGGCTCGCGCTCATCCCCCCGATCGTCGTCGAGGTCGACAAGCTCATCCGCCGCGGTCTCGCCGGGAGGCCTCGACCCGCATAACCACGGGCATCCGCACAACGACGGACACGTCGGCCCGAAGCATCCGTCGTTGTGCAGATCTCGGCCTGAGCGCGGCTAGGTCGAACTGCCGGCGCGGAGGACGGCCATGGCGCTGGCGACGAGTTCGTCATCCGTGAGCTGTGCGTTTCGCTCCGCGGAGGCGCCACCGGCGAAGCCCAACAGGACGGGCAGCCCGAACGCCTTGTAGCCGTTGACCCAGAACGGCCATGCGCCCGGGTTCTCGGGGTCGACGATGTTGATGACGTCGACGTCGGGGTCCCAGAAGACCTCGTCGAACGCGAGCCACAGTTTGTCGAGCAGTCCCATTCCGAGGGCCGAGATCGCGGCGGTCTTCTCGGCCGGAAGCGGTGGGTCGAAGGCGATGGCGCCGGCCTGGAGGACGCCGAGGGGCACCGTCACGATGGCGACAGCGCCGGTGAGGGTCTGGCCGTCGGCCCCGGTGGCGGTGACTCCGGCGGCATCCTGCGTGACGCTGGTCACCGGCCAGTCGGTGCGGATGTCGAGACCGGCCGCCGCCGCGGAGACCAGAGCGCCATAGCCGTCGCTCAGCAAGGCGTCACCGCCGCGCTGCTCCTCGCCCTCGTCGAGGGCTGCGATGGCGAGGCGATCGGGGTCTGCTCCGTACTCCCCTGCGATTTCGACGGCAACCGCCCACGTCTGCCCCGCGGTGAGAGTGGTGGGAAGCAGATCGGACAACGGGTGCGCCTCGGGGTCGGGAGCATCGGATGCCTCGTCCGCCACCGCTTCCAGCCACTGAAGCGCCGCTTCGTCACCACCGATCTGGTTCTCGTAGTCGAACGGGATCAGGTCGGACCCGGCATCCGCTGCCAGCTCGGTCATCGGGTTGTCAGCGGAGCCATGGATCCAGGAGGCGCCGAGGTCGGCGACCCCGCCTGCGAACGGAACCGTGTGGGCGCGCCCGCCGATCCGGTCGCGACCCTCGACCACCGTGACCTCTCGTCCGGCGTCGGCGAGAGCGCGAGCTGCGGCGAGTCCTGCGAGACCCGCACCGATGACGATGACCGACCCCGTCGTTTCCGCCACCTGTGCGGCAGCCCGCTCGCCGGAGTGCCACGCGCCGGTCGTCGTCGCGGGCGCGCTCGTCGAGGTCGCTTCACCGGCGAAGAAGAGGCGGCCTGCGGGGGCGGCGAGAAGCTCCCGCGCGCTCGAGCCGAGGTCACTCGGGGCCAGGTACGAGTAGGAACCGAGGGCGAACGGATCCGCTGACCAGGACGTCCGCAGGAACGACGCAGGCCGATCCGGAACTCGCGAACGGATGCCCGGGTCGCTGCCTCGCAGAGTACATGCGGCGAGCGCCGCAGAGACGCCGAGAGCGAGGCTGCCGAGCATCAGTGAGCGGCGGGACACATCCACGATCGAACGCTACCGCGCGGCATCCGTCTTGAGGGGGATCCGTTCGCCGCGCGACGGACGTACTCTCGGCTCATGTCGGATGCGTTCGGCTGGCTCGCAATAGCTGCGATCGCACTCGTGCCCGTGAGCTTCGTGATCGGCGGCGCAATCGCGTGGCGGCAGGGCCGAGCACTGCAGTCGTCGTCTAGCTCGGGAGGAACCTTCGGGATGGACGAGCTCTTCTACCCGTCAGCTCACAATGCACGGTTGGCGTGGGAGCAGGAGCAGATCATCCCCGCTCCCGCGCCAACTCCCGACAAGGGGCCCGGAATCATCGGAGCCGACGGCCGGATCATCATCGAGGTGAACGACTCGGAGTGAACTGCTTCTCATGCCCTCCTCACCATCTGTCACCGCAGAGCATTGCGGCTGGTGGCGGTGGCCTGGAGCGCGACGCCGTCGGGCACGAAGAGACTGAACACCGGCGGATGCCACTGCCCCGCGACCGTCACGCGAGCCGACACACCGTCGGGGGTGGATGCCGACACCAGGCTCGCGTCGGCATCCGACTGCGCCAGCAGCGCACTCGCCTGCGCATACACGTCGCCCGACGAGAGCTCGGCCCGCGGCGCACCACCGGCAATGGTGAGCGTGAACCCGTCAGCGCCGGCGAGCGCTGCCGCATCGGCGACGCTGTCGAGCCGCTTCTGCGCGAGATACAGACTCGTCGCATCAACCGTCACGAGGATCAGCACGATCGCGAGCATCGCATACCCGAGTACGAGCGGCAGGATGCTGCCCTCCTCGTCATCCGCCACCCACGCCGAATCGCGAAGCCGCCTCAGTAGCGACCTCATCCTCCGCTCCAGAACCGCGACATCCGCTGCACCGCACTTGCCTCGACCGGCACACTCGCGATCTCATCGAGACCGAGGACCGGCGGCGCGAGCGGCAACGAGACGCGCGTCGCGACGGAAACCCGAACTGTCGCCCCCGCTGTCGGGCAGGATGCCGACGCCGGAGCACACGAGATAGATAGGGACGTGGCGGAGGCATCGAGGTCGTACTCCGCCATCACTGCGGAAAGCACCTCGGAGGCGCTCGAACTGGCGGATGCCGCATCCGACGACAGCGAGATCGCCCGCGCGACATGGCGGGCTGCGGCTTCGGCGCCGAGCGCCTGGTGCTGAATCTGTCCGAGCGCGACGACGACGTAGATGAGCGGCACGAGCATGAGGAGTCCGACGGTGAGGAACTCGAGCGACGCCGACCCGCGCTCCTCGCGCAGCATCCGAGTCAGTCGCGTACGCCACCGGTCAGCGATCGAACGACTCCAGCGGAGCATGGGCGGTCACCTCCGTCTGCAGGCCGCTCGGCCACAGGCCCACGAGTGGGATGCTCGCCCGCACCGTGACCTCGACCACAGGCTGCCCGTCGATCACGACCTGGCGGGTGCCGACATCCGTGCCGTACTCGGGTCCGATCGCGCGGGTGATGACCTCGCGAGTGCGATCGACCGCTGAGCCGGTCGAGGTGTCGGCGAGTGCGCCGTAGTACGCCCCCTCGACCGCGGCGTCGTGCACGACGTTTCGGACGTAGGTGGCGACGCCGAGCTGAATGACGCCGAGTGTGAGGGCCGTGAGCAGCGCGGCGACCATGACGAACTCGACCGGAGCCGAGCCCCGGTCGTCGCCCCAGAAGCCACGGTCGTTCACAGTCAGCCGCCTCAGAACCCCGATACGCGGGAGATCGCCTGTTCGAACAGACCCGACAGCGCCGGCCCCGCGAGCGCCCAGATCAGCACCACGAGCCCCGCGGTCATCAGTGTGATCAACACCCAGCCAGGGACATCGCCGCGGTCTTCCCGTAGAGCTGCGGCCACGCCGGCATCCTCCCGGTCGGTTCCCTCGCGCGGCGCGGTCGCTTCACGCAAGCGTTCCAGCATCCGTCTCATCGTCATCATCTCCTTCGGTTTCGGTGGTCTAGATGGCGTGCGGTCATCCGAGATCGAGCATCACGACGCCCGGGAAGATCGCAAAAAGCACGCTCACGGGCAAAATCAAGAAGACGAGCGGCACGAGCATGGCGATTTCTTTGCGCCCGGCCTGCTCGATGAGCTCGCGCTGTTCCCCGGCCCGCGCATCCGCGGCGTGTGCGTGCAGCACATCCGCGAGCGGTGTCCCCCGGTCGACCGCCGCTACGAGCTGATCGATCGCCCGCGACAGTGCGGGGCTGTCTTCCCGACGCGCGAACGCGAGCAGCGCGTCCGTCAGCGCCGATCCAGTCCCGACCTCAACGACGACTTCACGGATGCCGGCAGCAAGCTCGCCGGTTCCGCGGCTGCCGACACGCCGCAGCGCATCCAGCAGACCCTCCCCGGCAGACAAGCAGAGCGCAAGGAACTCCAGCACGACCGGCAGCTCTTCATGCAGCCGCCGCCCGCGCGCCCGATCGCCGGCACGTCGAAGCGACTGCTCCCCCACTGCCGCGCCCGTGGCACCGACCAGCGGCAACGCGAGCAGGCCCGCGTGCGGTCCCTGCGCCAGCGCAACGACCGTAGCCAGCGCGGCGCCCGCGCCCGCGCCGAGCAATGCCCAAAGGACGGCGCGCGAACGCTGCCACGACGCTCGAATGTGCGACAGCCGATCAGCTGCGGCCTCCCACGTTGGGACTGCAGCCCCAAGAACCGGCACAGTGATCGCGCTGAACGCCCTCCCGGGGTCACCCTCGGTCACGTCCCGCAAGTACGGCGCGAGCCGGGCGGTCAGTCCCCGGGCGCGCCAGCGTGGCGATGCCGAGAGGACGAGGAGCAGTCCTCCGGCAAGCCCACCGCCCAGCAAAACGGCGAGCGCGATGTCGGTGGGGTTCACGCAAACCACCTCCGCGGCTCCGGCAGCCTTCCCACGCGCAGCATGAGACGAAACGCGACCACTGTGACGACGGCGCCACCGAGGATCAGTGCGATCCCCTGCGGCGAGCCGTACGCGGCAGCGGCTTCCGGGCGAAGTGCCAGCAGGCCGAGAATCACCCACGGGGCGACAGCGCCGAGAACAGCCGCCGCGCGAATCCAGGACTGGCGGGCCTCGACCTCGGCCCGCAGCGCGGCATCGGCCCGAACCGACGCGCCGAGCGCGCGCAGCGTCGGCACCAGTTCCGTTCCGCCGACCTCGCGCGCCATCCGCAGCGTTTCGACGATGCGGTCGGCAATCGGGTCGGCCAGGCGCGTCTTGAGCCCGGCGAGCGCGGCATCCAGGTGTCCGGATGCCGCGACATCGCGCGCGAACCGCACGAAGTCCGGCCGAAGACGTTCAGGACCCGAGACTGCGAGGCTCGCGACGGCGTCGGCGAGCGACATCCCGGCCCGAACCGACGAGACAAGCAGGTCGCATACGTCGGGCCATAAGCCGCGGCGCTCTTTCGCGCGCCTCCGCGCTCGGGACTGCAGCCACGCGATCGGGGAATACGCACCGACGATTCCCGCGAGGATCCACAGCGGCAGCGTCGGGAACACGAGCCATACCAACGCGGCGGCAACGGCACCGCCGAGCGCGGAGGAGGCGATGATGGCGCGGGCGCTTGCTCGCTCGGCAAAGCCCGCCTCACCGATCAAGCGGGTGAGCGACGAGGATGCCGTGGGCGATGGGGTCCCGGGTCGAGCCGGCCACAGCCACGGCGAGAGAACCAGCAGCATCCCTGCCCCGAGCATCGCTCCGATCAGAAGTGTCATCGGTCACGACTCCTCATCAGGGGTGGCGACGCGTGGCGGGCGGCGGGACGCGTCTGGATGATGCCGTCCTCGATCCCCGTGGGCTCGACGATCTCGGTCACGCGCCGCCGTCCGGTCGCATCGCGCTGGCAGTGGACGACGAGGTCGACGGATGCCGCAACGGCCGGCATCACGAACCCGCTGTCGATGTTGCGGCCGGCCAGCAACGGCAGGGAGCAAAGTTTGCGCAGCGCATCGGCCGCCGAGTTCGCGTGGATCGTGGCTGCACCCGGAACCCCGGTATTGAGGGCGAGGACGAGATCGAGAGCCTCGGCGTCGCGCACCTCGCCGATCACGAGGCGATCCGGCCGCATCCGCAGCGCCTCCTTCACGAGGCGGCGAAGCGTCACCTCCCCTCCCCCTTCGAGGCTCGGCTGCCGACCCTGCAGCGCGACGAGATCCGGCGCATCGACGGCGAGTTCGAACGTCTCCTCCACAGTGACGATGCGCTGCGAGGGACCGCACGCGGCGATGATCGCTCCGAGCAGCGTCGTCTTGCCCGCATGCGTGGCGCCCGAGACGAGGATGCTGCGCCCCTCGCGCATCGCAACCGCCAGCAGATCGGCATCCGCTGCTGCGAGACTCCCCACCGCGACAAGGTCGTCGAGCGACCGGTACCGCGGCAGGAACTTGCGGATGTTCACAACCCAGTGCCGCCGGGTGATGTCGGGGATCACGACGTGTAGGCGGCTCCCGTCGGGAAGCGAGGCATCCACGAACGGCTGGCTGAGGTCGACGCGGCGACCGGTCGAGTGCAGCATCCGTTCGACGAGGTCTCGCACCGCGGTGTCGGTCAAGGCCAGGGGGACGCGGGATGCGATCCCTTGGCGGGCGATGAAGATGCGGTCGGGGGCGTTGATCCACAGCTCCTCGACCTCAGGATCGTCGAGGTAGACCTGCAACGGACCGAACCCCGACAGCTGGGCGAGGATGTCGCGCACGTGGTGTGCCTCGTCATCCAGGGTTCGCTCGCCTCGCGCCAGCGCGAAGTCATTGTGCCTGCGGACCTCCGACCGGGCGATCTGACTGGCCCGATCCGGCTCCCGCTGTGGGTCGATCTGGGCCGCGCGCAGCGACTCGCGCACCCGCGCCACGACCGAGACGGCCGGGTCGACGGGCGAGGTGATGGTCACCCGTGCATCCTGACAAGCCTGCCTCCCCGGCCGCAGGAGTTATCCACAGCGGTGCGGCGTAACACCCTGGCTGCGCCGAACGGCCCCTGGCCGCGCCGCCGCCGGGGATGCACAATGGCACCAGTACGTAGGACGCAGCACCGAGGGGTGGGGAATCATGACCGTCAAGACACCAAGCCACGTGGCACGCAAGACCGGCACGGGGATCGTCGGCGGACTGGTCGGCGGGATGCTCCGCGCCGCCTGGGCGGGGCTCGCGTTCTGGGATCTCTACCTGCGCCCCGAGAACAAGATCAACGGCAAGAAACCGCTGTGGGCCTTCGTGATCCTGCTCGGCGGGATCGGGCCGCTCATCTACTTCTTCTTCGCTCCCAAGCGCTGAGGCCGCGCGTCAGCGTCACCGCCGTCGCAGGCGCGACCAGGCGTCGAAACCGACGGCGAGCAGGATGATGACGCCCAGCGCGATCCCCTGGAACAGCGGGTCGATCTTCAGCAGCGTGAAGCCGTTGTAGAGCATCGCGATGAAGAGGATCCCGAGCACCGTCCGCCACACGGCCCCCTCCCCGCCGAGGATCGAGGTGCCGCCGACGACGATGCCTGCCAGCACCGTGAACGTCAGCGTCGTCGCGATCGCATCGTTCTCGGGTACCGACGGGGTGCGGGCCAGGTCGATCACGCCGGCAAGGCCCGCACCGAGGCCCGTCAGAGCAAAGGTTGCGATCCGCACGACATTGACCCGGATGCCGGCAAGACGCGCCGCCTCGGCGTTGCCGCCCGCCGCGTAGACGTAGCGGCCGAACGTCGTGCGCCACAGCACGATGCCGAGTGCCACCACGACGACCAGCGCGATCCAGATCGGCAGCGACATCCCGAGCGGTTCGGTCTTCGCGATCCAGGTGAACTCGGGCACGTCCACGCGGATCTGCCCGATCCCCTCTTTGCCGGCCTGCGAGACGAGCTTGGTCGCTCCCAGGATGATGAAGCTCATCGCCAACGTCGCGATCAGCGGGTTGATCCGCAGGTACGTGCTGATGACGCCGTTGATGATGCCGACGGCAAGGCCCGAAAGGACCCCCGCGAGGATGCCGAGCACAGCCCCCTCGGCCCCGCCGACCTTGATGATCACGGTGCCGCAGACCACCGCGGTGAACATATAGGTGGCCCCGACCGACAGGTCGATCCCCCCGGCGATGAGCACCAGAGTGCTCGCTGCGGCGATGATGAGGATGCCCGACTGACGGTCCAGCACGTTGCCGATGTTCTGAAACGACAGGAACGCGGGGCTCCCGATCGACAGCGCGATGAAGACCGCCAGGAACGGTACGACGATCGCCACGGACCGCCACGGGATGCGCGACAGGGTGCTCTGCTGTGCCTGGGTGGGCACGGTGCCGGTAGTCAGGGTCATGGTTTCCCACTCGTGATCGGGTCCGCGAATGCCGCGGTCAGGACGTGTGCTTCGGTGCGGTCCTCGCCGGTGAGCTCGGCGACGATCCGGCCACTGCGGATGACGAGGATGCGGTGCGCGAGCCCGAGCACTTCTTCGACATCCGACGACACGACGATCACCCCGACTCCACTGGCGGCTTCGGCGACGATGAGGTCGTAGATGGCGCGACGGGATCCGACATCCACCCCGCGCGTGGGCTCGTCGGCGATGAGGACCCTGCGGGGGCGCTGGAGAGCGCGAGCGAACAGCACCTTCTGCTGGTTCCCACCCGACAGGCTCGAGACGTCGCGGCGATCGTCGCCGGCGACGGTCACCCGATCGAGCATCGCCCGGGCATCCTGGCGCTCCGCACGCGTGCGCACCCAACCCGCACGGGCGAAGGCGGCGAGGTTCGACAGGGTCACGTTGTCGCGGATCGGCCTGCCCAGCACGAGCCCCTGCTCCTTGCGGGACTCCGGGATGAGGAACAGGCCCGCCTGCAACGCCGCCGGCACCGAGGCGCCCACCGCCACGCGCTGCCCCGACCCGTCCGCCCCGGACTCGAGCAGCTCCACAGCGCCGCCGTGCCGCCCGGCGGCGCCGAAGATCGCGTGCACGATCTCACTGCGGCCGGCCCCCACCAGGCCCGCGAGCCCGACGATCTCGCCGGGCCTCACCGAGAACGACACCCCTTTGACTCCGGGCGCTTCGAGGTCGGTGACCGTCAGGACGGGCTCGACATCGGCAGGCACCGGCGGCTGCTCCGGGAAGACCGCGCCCAGGGTCCGGCCGAGCATCGCCTCGATCAGGCTCTCTTCGGTCTCGTCGGCGGCCGGTGCGGTGCGGATGAGGCGACCGTCACGCAGCACCGTGATCTCATCGGCCAGGTCGAGCACCTCACGGAGGAAGTGCGAGATGAGCACGACAGTGTGCCCGGATGCCGCCAGCTGGCGCACGACCGCGTGCAGCAGATCGGCATCCGCCCCCGACAGCGCCGCGGTCGGCTCGTCCATGATGATCACCGACGCGCCGCGCGCCAGGGCCCGCAGGATCTCGACCTTCTGCTGATCGGCGGTCCGGAGAGCGCCCACCGGCACATCGGCCGGGAGCGCGAACCCCGTGCGTTCGCTCAGCGACCGATACTCGGCGGCCAGGCGCCGGCGTCCGATGAAGCCCGCACGGCGCGGCTCGCGACCGAGGAAGACGTTCTCGGCGACCGACAGCGCAGGCACGAGTGCGAGTTCCTGGGCGATCGTCGCGATGCCCCGGTCCAGCGCCTCGCGCGGCGAGCCGAAGTGCACGCTCTCGCCGCCGACGAGCACCTGCCCGTCATCGGCGCTGTACAGGCCCGCGATGATCTTGGCGAGCGTGGACTTGCCGGCGCCGTTCTCTCCGACGAGGGCATGGACGGTGCCCGGCCGGATCGTCAGGTCGATATGGCGGAGGACGGGGAGCCCGCCGAAGGACTTGCCGACGTCCCGCAGCTCGACGGTGAGCTGCGGGACGCCGGCGTCAGCCGGTTCGTGCGGCATGGATCAACCGGGCCACTCGCCGGTGAACTCGGAGACCGTGTCGGGAGTCATGATCCCGTTGTTGGGGAAGTCCGCAAACGGGTCGACGTCGCCCATGTCCTTCCCGTCGCGCAGCGCCGCGATCATCGCCTCCATGCCGAGCCGTCCGGTCGTGGCCGGAGCCATGATCACGTCGGAGTAGACGATGCCCTCGCCGATGGCATCCAGTGCCCACTGCGAGCCTCCGTATCCGACGAGCAGGTAGTCGCCGACCGCCGCTCCGGAGTCGCCGATCGCGAGGACGGCGCCCTGCAGGCCCTGGTCCGAGGTGACGATCGCGTCGATGTCGGGGTTGGCGGTGAGGATGTCGGCCACGGCGGTCTGCGCGGCCGCGGGGTTCCAGAAGGTCTCCCCTTCGGCGACGACCGTCACCGGGGTGCCCGCGATTGCCTCGCTGAAGGCATCCCACAGCGCGATGCTCACGCTCGAGGTCTTCAGGTCGTGCAGGTAGGCGACGTTGCACGGATCGAGGTTCTTGGACGCGCAGGCCTCGACGGTCTGCTCGCCGAGCTTTTGCCCGAGGATCGTCGGGACGAAGACGATGTTCGACGCCAGGCCCGGCAGCTGCGTCGCACCGGAGGTGAAGTCCTCACCGAGGATCTGGTCGATGTTCACCACCGTGAGACCGGCATCCATCGCCTCGGCGACGACGTCCATGATCGCGGGCCCGTAGATGGGCTGAACGATCATGCCGTCATAGTCGCCCGAGGCGATGACGTCCTCGATGAGGGTGGCCTGTGTCGCAGGATCGAGGTTTCCATCGAAGACCGTGATCTCGGCGTTGTTCGCGGCGGCGACTTCCTCCGCTGCTGCAAGCATCGGCTCGTCGTACGTGTTTGCGACGGCGAACGAGATGTAGGCGATCTGCAGGGGCTCCTCGCTGGGCGCCGACGTCTCACCGGCACCAGACGTGCCCGTGTCCCCCGACGAACACGCGGCCAGTGCGAGAGCGGCGACGGCGATCCCCGCTCCTGCGAGAACCCCCCTCCGCCGTGGGGATGCTGTGCTGAGTGGCATGACTTCTCCTTTGAAATCGGGTGCGCTGACGAACCACCATCGTGGCCACGCCGGGAAAGCCGGCCTGGACAATGTTCAGTGCTGGCGTACACATTGCCGTGTTGTATCACTTAACGCAAGGGTTGGCGCCGCAAGGACGGCGACCGTGACCAATCCGTTGTCGGCTCGCGCGAATCACTCCCCCCAGCCCGCGGGTGGTTCGACGATTCCCGGGTGGAAGTGCCAGTACTCGCGCAGTTCGCGCACCAATCCCGACTCGTCGAACACGAGGAAGAACTCGCCGGCGAGCGTCACATCCGCGCCCTCATTGCGCAGGGTCACCCACCACTCCGCCGCCGCGTGCGCACCGCTGCCGACCGCGCGGCCCGCCCGAAACCGGATGTCCGACTGCGTCGCCGTCACTCGAGACCAGTAGGCGTGCACGCCCTCACGCCCTCGATAGGGCTCGTCATAGGGCTGCTCGCGGTACACCGCATCCGCCGTGAACAACGCCGCGGCAGCATCCGCATCGCGCTCCTCCCACGCACGACCGTATCGGTCCAGCCAAGCCTGAATCTGCTCCGTCGCCACGATCACTCCTTCTGTTCACACCATCCACGGTGGTTCAGTATTACTGCACAGAATGTCGCGTCAGAGCCGTCCCCGCAACCGATCGGGATCGCACGGATGGCACGTGTGCGGCGTCGGCACGAGGTGCGCGTGCGTGCGGGTCGAGCTCTCCAATGCGGCCTCAGTAGACTGATCGCACCCGCGGGAGTGGTGAAATTGGCAGACACGCAGGATTTAGGTTCCTGTGCCTTCGGGCGTGTGGGTTCAAGTCCCACCTTCCGCACGCGAGGCATCCTGCCGCGCCTTCGACCGCCGACACCGACGGAACACACGTGCACTCACTGGCTCTCATCCCCTGGCTCGACCCTGAGACGATCATCGACGCGGCCGGCCCCTGGGCCTTGCTGGTGGTGTGCCTGATCATCTTCGCCGAGACGGGCCTGCTGGTCGGGTTCCTCTTCCCCGGTGACACGCTCCTGATCATCTCGGGGCTACTCACCCACACCAACGACGTGTTCGGCGTCAACATCTGGGTCGTGTGCTCGCTGATCGCGCTGGCGGCGTTCATCGGCGGTGAGGTCGGCTACTACATCGGGCACAAGGGCGGACCCGCGGTGTTCGAACGCAAGGAATCCGGCATCTTCAGCAAGCGCAACGTCGAGCGCACCAATGCGTTCTTCGAACGTTTCGGCGGCATCACGGTGATCCTCGCCCGGTTCGTCCCGATCGTGCGCACCTTCGCGCCCGTCGCGGCGGGCGTCGGACACATGCCGTGGCGCAAATACACCCTCTACAACCTCATCGGCGCGCTCATCTGGGGCTTCGGCCTGACGATGGTCGGGTACCTCATCGCCTACATCCCGTGGGTGCGCGACCTCGTCACCGAGTACATCGACATCATCCTGCTCGTCGCGGTGGGCGGCACTGCGCTGGTGGTCGCTTATCACTACTTCAGCGAGAAGTGGAAGGCGCGTAAGGAAGCTGCAGCGGGCGAGAACCTGGACACTGACGCCACGGAGGCACGCGAACTGGCTCTGGACCCCCAGGTCTTTGAGCGGCGCCCCGACGCCGACTAACGTCAGCCCGACGGCTGTCAGCCGGACTTCTTCTCCTGCCGGGAGCCGCTCTCGCGAGACGCGCGCGAGCGCTCGACGCTCGCGCGCAGCGCCTCCATCAGGTCGATGACCTCGCCGCCCTGTTCCTCCTGCTGCTCACCGAAGGTCTCGGCGGTGTCGATCGCGTCACCCTTCTCGAGCTTCGCCTCGATGAGCGTCCGCAGCTCCTGCTGGTACTCATCGACGAAATCGGCAGGATCAAAGTCGCCCGAGAAACTCTCGACGAGGGACGCCGACAGCTCGAGCTCCTTGTCCGAGATCTTCACCGGCTCGTCCAGCGACGGGAACCTCGCCTCCCGCACCTCGTCGGCCCACAGCAGCGTCTGCAGCACGAGCACGTCACCGCGCACCCGCAGAGCCGCGAGGCGCGTCTTCTGCCGCAGCGAGAACCGCACGATCGCGGTGCGATCGGTCTGCTCGAGCGTCTGACGCAGGAGCACGTAGGCCTTCGGGGACTTCGAGTCGGGCTCCAGGTAGTACGCCTTATCGAGGGTGAGCACATCGACTTGGTCGCTCGGGACGAACTCCACGACCTCGATCTCGCGGCTGCGCTCGGACGGCAGCGCCGCGAAATCCTCCTTCGTGAGGATCACGGTCTTCTCGCCGTCGTCGTAGGCGCGGTCGATCTCGCTGTAGGGCACGACCTCGCCGTCGAGTTCACATACACGCTGATAGCGGATGCGGCCTCCGTCGGCCGCGTGCACCTGATGCAGCGACACGTCGTGGTCCTCGGTCGCGGCGTAGACCTTCACCGGAACGTTGACCAGCCCGAACGTCAACGCGCCTTTCCAGATCGACCTCATCTGACCAGTACACACGCTGTCGGGCCCGAGGGCCAGCATCCGGGCACACTCCGACCCCGGGGACTAGCCTTGGCGCATGGCTGGCCCGGAGCAGACGGTACAGGTGCAGGGCCACCGCCTGCGCCTCACCAACCTCGACAAGGTCCTCTACCCGGCCACCGGCACGACTAAGGGTGAGGTCATCGACTACTACAGTCGGATCGCCCCGACCATCCTCCCGCTGCTGGCGGGACGCCCCGTCACTCGTAAGCGATGGCCCGACGGCGTGGGCGACGCGGAGCATCCCGGGATGTCCTTCTTCACCAAGGATCTCGAGCGGGGTGCACCCGAGTGGATCCCCCGGATGCCGATCCAGCACTCCACGGGAATCAAGACCTACCCGCTCATCGACTCCCAGGCAGCGCTCGTGTGGCTTGGCCAGGTCGCCAGCCTCGAACTGCACGTGCCGCAGTGGCGATTCGCGCCGGATGGCTCACCGGCTCACCCCGACCGCCTCGTCCTCGATCTCGATCCGGGGCCGGGCACCGGCCTCGCCGAGTGCGCCGAGGTCGCCCGGCTCGTGCGAGAGATCCTGCGCGGGATGTCGCTGGAGTCCGTGCCGGTCACCAGCGGAAGCAAGGGCATCCACCTGTACGCCCCGCTGCCGGGCAGTCTCACCAGCGATGGTGCGTCGAACCTGGCGCGAGAACTCGCGCGGGCTCTCGAGACCGATCACCCGGATCTGGTCGTGAGCTCGATGTCCAAGGCGGCCCGTCCGGGCAAGGTCTTCCTGGACTGGAGCCAGAACAACGGCAAGAAGACCACCATCAGCCCCTACTCGCTCCGCGGGCGGGAACGTCCCACCGTCGCCGCCCCGCGGACGTGGGACGAGCTGTCCGAACCGGACCTGCGTCAGCTGCTGTTCACAGAGGTGCTCGAGCGCGCCGCCACGGGGATCGCGCCGTTCTTCGCTGCTCCGGCGCCAGCGCCGCTCGATCGATATCGCCAGAAGCGCGATGCGGCACGCACGCCCGAGCCGGTGCCGGATGCCAGCACCCTTCCCGGGGTCCGGGCGGACGGCGAGCCCCCGCGTTTCGTCGTGCAGGAACACCATGCGTCGCGGCTGCACTTCGATCTGCGCCTGGAGCGTGACGGTGTGCTCGTCAGTTGGGCGGTTCCCCGCGGCATCCCGACCTCACCCGATCGCAACAACCTCGCCGTGATGACCGAGGACCATCCGATCGAGTACCTCACGTTCCACGGCACCATCCCGAAGGGCGAGTACGGCGCCGGCACGATGACGGTGTGGGACACAGGCACGTTCGAGACGGAGAAATGGCGCCCCGACGAGGTCATCTTCCGCGCGCACGGCAGGCGCGGCGGCGCGATGGATGGCGTGCGCTTCGCGCTCATCCGGACGAGCGGTGAGGGCGAGAAGTCGCAGTGGCTCCTGCATCGCATGAAGGACGCCCAGGCGAGCACGGCGCCCGCCCAGCGGGTGGTTCGCCCGCGCCGTGGGCCACAGGAGCGTCACGACAGCCCCGCTCCGATGCTCGCCACGGTTGCCACGCCGGGGCTCGCGGCGGCGGCCATCGCCCGATGGGGTGGTGAGCCCTGGGTGGAGATGAAGTGGGACGGTATCCGTGCGGTGGGGACCTGGGACGGACGAGAGTTGACCCTCCGCGCGCGCAGCGGAAACGACCTCACCGCCGCCTATCCGGACCTGCAGGATGCCAGGCTCGGCGACGCGCCGTGCATCGTGGACGGGGAGATCGTCGCCCTCGACGCGGGCGGCAGGCCGAGCTTTCCGCTGCTGCAGAAGCGGATGAATCTCGCCAATCCCGTGGAGATCACTCGCGAGGCGGCGCGCACGCCGGTGCGCTACTACCTGTTCGATCTGCTGCAGATCGACGGGCAGGACGCGACAGCGCTGCCGCTGGCTGATCGACGCGCGCTCCTGGAGAGGCTTGCTGACGGCGCCGGCGACCGCATCACCGTCCCGCCGGTGTTCGACGATCTGGACGCGACGCTGGCAGCCGCCCGCGAGGCCGCCCTCGAGGGACTCGTCGTGAAGAACCCCGACTCACGCTACCGGTCGGGTGAGCGATCGGCGGACTGGCTCAAGATCAAGCTCACCCGCACCCAGGATGTCGTCATCGGCGGCATCCGTCCCGGTCAGGGAGGGAGATCCGGTGCCATCGGATCGCTCTTGGTCGGCATCCCCGGTTCGGACGGCCTGCACTATGCGGGTCGGGTGGGAACGGGGTTCACCGAGACGTCCCTGGCCACCCTGGGGCGCCTGCTCGCCCCGCTTGGGACGCACGAGAACCCCTTCGTCGGCGTGCCCGCGGCGGACGCGCGCGATGCGATCTGGGTCCGACCCGAGCTGGTCGGCGAGGTCGAGTTCGCAGAGTTCACGCCGGGCGGAATTCTGCGCCATGCCCGCTGGCGAGGCCTTCGTCCTGATCATGCCCCCGATGCCGTGGTACGCGAAGACGCGGACGCCCCGTTCTAGGCGTGGGTCGCGTCGCCCGTATCGACATGGCCGGCCGGCTCCAGCTGGAAGGTCGAGTGCTCGACGTCGAAGTGCGCCGCCAGGCAGCTCTGCAGGCGCGAGAGAATCTCGCCCGAACGCCCCGCGGCGATCGCCGCCGGGTCGACGACGACGTGCGCCGTGAACACGGGAGCGCCGCGAGTGAGCTGCCACACGTGGACGTCGTGCACGGCCACGACATCATCGGCCGACAGGATGTGGTCGCGGATCTCCGCGACGTGGGTGCCTTTCGGCGCGGCCTCCGAGAGCACGTGGAAGACCTCCCGGAGCAGCCCGACCGCACGGGGCACGATGAGAGCCGCGATCAGGAGTGAGGCGACGGCATCCGCTGCCTGCCAGCCGGTGACGAGCACCACGACTGCCGCCACGATGACCAGCGCCGACCCCAGCAGGTCGCCGAGCACCTCCAGATACGCACCGCGGACGTTGATGCTCGTGCGCTGTGCGGCAGAAAGCAGCCACATCGCGGCCGCGTTGGCGAGCAGGCCGACGATCGCCACGATGAGCATGATGCCGCCGCGCACCTCCGCGTCGCCCGGAGCGAGCAGGCGCTGGATGGCTTCGATGACGACCCAGACCGACAGGCCGATCAGCAGCACAGCGTTGATGAGCGCTCCGAATACCTCAGCGCGCTGATACCCGTAGGTTTGGCGGTCGGTCGCGGGCCGCGCGGCCACGATACTCGCGATCAGCGCGATCACGAGGGCGGCGGCATCCGTCAGCATGTGCACGGCGTCAGCGAGCAGAGCGAGCGACCCGCTCCAGAACGCGCCGATCACCTGGATGACGAGCACGACCGACGTGATGGCCAGTGACGCGGTCAGCAATCGGCGGTGGCTGGCGCCACGAATACCGGGAGCGTGATCGTGCACGTCCCCAGCGTAGGGCTCCGAGACCGTGGGAGTCGGGTCGGCGATCCAAACGGGAACGAGTCTGATTCTCGCTCGCGCGTAGGGCGTCTCAGAGGGCCGACAGCAGAGGGGCGAGGGCGACGAACGCCTGGGCGCGATGCGATGCCGCGGCTTTCTCCTCGGGACTCCACTGCCCGACGGTGCGCTCCGCGCCAGGCTCCTGGCCGTCGGGGATGAAGATCGGGTCATACCCGAATCCCCCCTCACCGCGGGGCTCTGTCGCCAACCGTCCGTGCCAGCGGCCCTCGACGACGTGTTCCAGCGCGAAGGCGTTGGACCCGCGCTCGGGGACCACCAACGCGATCGTCGACACGAAGGATGCCTTACGGTGCGGATCGGCGATATCGGAGAGCTGATCCAGCAGCAGGTGCATGTTGGCCGCAGCATCCTTCTGGTGCCCCGCCCAATACGCCGAGAAGATGCCCGGTGCGCCCCCGAGCACGTTGACGGCGATGCCGGAATCGTCCGCCAGGGCCGCGAGCCCGGTGTGTCGGGCTGCCGCGCGTGCCTTGATAAGCGCGTTCTCCGCGAAGTTGACACCGTCTTCGACAGGCTCGGGACCGTCGTACCCGATGACCCGAAGGTCGGGTCGGGTCGCCGCGACGATGCGTGCGAACTCCGCCACCTTGTGGGGATTGTGGGTGGCCAGGACGATCTGCTGCGGCATCGGCGTCACTCCCCCGGCCCGAGCGTGTCAGCCTGGATGTCGCGCAGCTGCGCGCATCCGGCAAGTCCCAGCTCGAGGAGTGCGTCGAGCTCACGCTTGTCGAACGGGGCCCCCTCGGCCGTGCCCTGCACCTCGACGAACAGGCCGCGACCCGTGACCACGACGTTCATGTCGGTCTCGGCGCGGACGTCCTCGACGTAGGCGAGGTCCAGCATGGGTTCGCCGTCGATGATGCCCACCGATACCGCAGCGACGGAATCCAGCAGCACCCGCGACTTCTGACCGATGAACTTCTTCTCCCGGCCCCACGCGATCGCATCGGCCAGCGCGACGTAGGCGCCCGTGATCGCCGCCGTTCGCGTGCCACCGTCGGCCTGCAGCACGTCGCAGTCGATCACGATCGTGTTCTCACCCAGAGCCTTGGTGTCCACGACCGCTCGCAGCGCACGGCCGATGAGCCGGGAGATCTCATGTGTACGCCCGCCGATCTTGCCCTTGACGCTCTCGCGATCGTTGCGGTCATTGGTCGCGCGCGGCAGCATCGCGTACTCGGCGGTCACCCACCCCTTGCCCTTGCCGGTAAGCCAGCGGGGAACACCGTTGGTGAAGGATGCCGTGCACAACACCCGGGTGTCGCCGAAGCTGATCAGCGCCGACCCTTCGGCCTGCCTGCTCCAGCCCCGTTCGATCGTCACGGGCCGCAGCTGGTCGACGCTGCGTCCGTCGGCGCGGGTGGTCTCGTTCATGCTGTTCTCTTCTCGGTTCGGATGCTCCGCGCGGCGGAGCAGGATTCTCTGCGGCGCGTCATCGCCGCAGGTCGATGGCTCCGGTCTGTACAAGACGCACGTCCCGCACCTCGCGGCCCATGAGTCGGTGGGCGAGGCTGACGAACTCATCAGCCGAACCGCCGGTCGCTTCATACGTGTGGGTGGGAGTCGCATCCGTCCCCGCCAGCAGATCCCTGCTCACCAGCTGACGGTAGACGTCGTTTGCCGTCTCGGTGTCGCTGGAGACCAGCGAGACGTCGGGTCCCATGACGTAGCTGATCGCCCCCTTGAGGAAGGGGTAGTGCGTGCAGCCCAGCACGAGAGTGTCGACCCCGGCATGGCGCAGCGGCGACAGGTATGCCTCGGCGACGGAGAGCACCTCCGGCGTGTCCGTCTCGCCGGCTTCGACGAACTCGACGAAGCGGGGGCATGCCTGCGCGAACACGGTCAGCCGATCGTTGACCTCGAGCATGTCCTGGTACGCGCGCGAGCCGATCGTCCCGCTCGTGCCGATGACGCCGATGCGCCCCGAGCGCGTGGTCGACATCGCGGTGCGCACTGCCGGTCCGATCACCTCGACGACCGGCACGTCGTACCGTTCCCGCGCGTCGCGCAGCACGGCGGCCGATGCGGTGTTGCAGGCGATCACCAGCATCTTGACGCCTTGTCCGACGAGAGTGTCGAGGACCTCGAGCGAGTATCGACGCACGTCGGCGATGGGCTTGGGGCCGTACGGCGAATGCGCGGTGTCACCGATGTAGAGGAGGGACTCGCGCGGCAGCTGATCCGAAATGGCGCGTGCGACCGTCAGCCCGCCGACACCGGAGTCGAAGATCCCGATCGGCGCGTTGTTCACGGTGCACCAGCCTACGCCAGCGCCCGTGAGCTCCCCACGCGGCATCGCCCTGGCGGGTATCGCTGCGGCAGCGGCGGCATCACTAGGCTGGCGCCCATGACCGCATCCGTCAGCACGGCGCTGTTCACCGACCGGTACGAACTGACGATGCTCGATGCCGCGCTCCACGACGGCACGGCCTCCCGGCGTTGCGTCTTCGAGGTGTTCGCACGGCGGCTGCCCGCGGGGCGGCGCTTCGGCGTCGTCGCAGGAACGGGCCGCCTGCTGGGGCTGCTGCGCGATTTCCGCTTCGGCGACGAGGAACTCCGATTCCTTCGCGACGCTCGGGTCGTGGATGCCGACACCCTCCGCTTCCTCGAGGGCTACCGCTTCACGGGCTCGATCCACGGGTACCGCGAGGGCGACCTGTACTTCCCGGGCTCGCCGCTGCTGACGGTGGAGGGAACGTTCGCCGAGGCGGTCATTCTCGAGACACTCGCGCTGAGCGTGCTCAATAGCGACTCCGCCGTTGCAGCCGCGGCAGCCCGGATGAGCATTGCCGCGGGCGACCGACCGCTTGCGGAGATGGGTTCGCGCCGCACCGGAGAGGAATCCGCCGTGGCCGCGGCCCGCGCGGCGTTCATCGCGGGTTTCGGTGCGACCAGCAACCTCGAGGCCGGGCGTCGCTGGGGCATCCCGACGATGGGAACAGCTGCCCACAGCTGGACGCTCCTGCACGACACCGAAGCGGACGCGTTCCGGGCCCAGGTGCAGGCCCTGGGCGAGCAGACCACTCTTCTCATCGACACCTACGACATCCCGACCGGCGTCGCGACCGCGATCGCGGTTGCCGGGACGCGTCTGGGCGGCGTGCGTATCGACTCCGGCGACCTCCCCGCTGTTGCCGCGCAGGTGCGGCGACAACTCGATGACCTCGGCGCACGCGACACACGGATCACGGTGACGAGCGACCTCGACGAGTTCGCGATCGCGGCACTTGCGGCATCGCCGGTCGACGCGTACGGTGTCGGCACCGCGCTGGCGACGGGTTCGGGCTCGCCCACCGCGGGTCTGGTCTACAAGCTCGTTGCGCGTCAGGCAGCGGACGGTGCGTGGATTCCGGTGGCGAAGACCTCAACCGACAAGGGCTCGCGGGGAGGACGCAAGTCGGCCTTCCGTGTTCTCGATGACGGCGTCGCCCGGGAGGAGATGATCCTCGTCTCCGACGGCTACGAGCCCCACCAGAGACCGAATGCGGTCCCGAACGCCCGGGACCTTCAGGTCCCTCTCGTCGTCCACGGGGACATCGACGCAGCGGCGCTCGGACCCTCCGGCGTTCTCAGCGCTCGCGCTCACCATTCGCAGGCGCGATCGGAGCTGCCCCTGACCGCGCTCGCCCTGAGCCGGTCTGACCCGGCGATCGAGACCACCTATCGCGCGATGTGAGCATGTTCCGGTGGCGTGGTCAGCTCTTCATCCGTTCGTAGATTTCCTTGCACGTCGGGCACACCGGGAATTTCTCGGGATCACGCCCGGGGGTCCACTTCTTGCCGCACAGTGCCTTCACGGGCTTGCCGGTCAACGCCGACTCGAGGATCTTGTCCTTCTTGACATAGTGCGAGAACCGCTCGTGGTCGCCGGGCTCGACGTGCTCCTCGCGAAGCAGTTCCTCGAGCTCGCGGTCGAGGGTCGCAAGTCCCCCCTGGTCGGGGCTATCCAGCGGAGTGCTCATGGAGAGTCAGTGTAGTCGCGGCATCAGGCGCCGGCTCAGATGATCACGGCGCATGCGGGGGCGTCACGGATACCGTCACGATGCCTCGGCGAACTCCATGATCCGACCGGTGCGACGATCGAAGACTGCCGCACCGGTCGCGACGCCGAGCACGAGGACAACCAGCCCCGTCGCAACGCCCACCCAGAGTGCGAGGGATGCGGCCTCGATCGAGCTTGTGAGCGCCACCCACGTCCACCACAGGCTCGGCGCCGTGACCGCGAGAGCCCCGAGCATGACGAGGGCCTGCGGCACCGCACCGCTGGACCCGGTGCGCTGCGGTTGCTGGAAGGGGCTCTCCCCGGGCGGGGTGACCGGGTAGGGCGCGGCCGCCGAGGCGATGCTCGAGAGTCCGAGCCCGGAGAAGAACAGCGACGCGCAGACACCCACGATTGCCGGCGCGAGCGCCCACCGCCCGTGCAGCGCGACCGACACGGGGATGCCGATCGCCAGGACCGGAATGGCGATGACCAGGATCGGCACCAGCCGCCCCACACGGTCGGGAAGCCCACGCAGCCCGCTCGCGACATGCATCCAGATAGCTGTCGAGTCGTAGGCGAGATCGTTGTGCGGGAGCCACCCGAAGAAGAGTGCGACGAACAGGATCGGCACGAGGGCGGCGACGTTCCCGGGAACTCCAGCGATCAGCAGAGGCACGACGGTTGCCACCGCTGCGACCGGGATCACGAGAGTGTTGACGAGGTATCGCCGGTCGCGCAGCCAATACACGAGGCTGCGCGCGGCCACAGCGCCGCCGGGCGTTCCGGGCACGACGCTGAACCAGCCGAGCCCGCCCCGCTCGCGTGTGGTCAGGGGCTTCTCGATCGTCGACAGCGCGTGACGCACGAGGGCGCGCCACGCGAAGCCGAGCAGGAAGAGCGTGGCAAGGGCAACCAGCAGCGCCAGGACACCGGACGCATCGCCCCGCGCGAGCAGCAGCGGGAAGGCCCACGCCGCCCCGACCGGCGTGAAACTCAGGACGTCGACGACCTGCTGCAGCGGGCCGGGCACGGTTCCACGCCAGTCGAGCGACCCGAGGAACACCCCCACGGGGACCACGATCACCAGGACTGCGACCAGAAGCAGACCGGAGAGCTCCCGCGAGCGGCGTTCAGCGAACACGATTCCGGCGACACCGAGCGCGACGCGCGCGAACAGTACGCAGGTGGCGACGCCCACCAGAACCGCGAGAATCGCCGCAACGACGCTTGCGCCGGCGGCTACCCAGGCGACGGCAGCGCACACGGCGAGTGCACTGAGCGCGAGCACGGGCACGCTCAACAGTCCGGCCACCGCGAGTGCGCCCGCGAGCGCGTCCGGGGGCAGTGCGAAGACGCGGAACCGCCGCGGATCCAGCGGATCGGTGACCGCAGACACGAGGGGCGCCACCACGAAGGCGAGCGTCAGCGCCGCACCGCAGAAGACGGTGATCGCCCCGACGGCGGCGGTCGACGACTCCTGCACGCTCAGGATGCCCCAGCACGCCGCCGCGGTGGCCCCCACCAGCAGGACGGTTCCCACAAGACCGCGGGACACCGTCTGCGGATCCCCGCGGAAGGTGCCGACCAGGAGCGCAAGTCTCAGTCGGAGAACGTGTGCAACCACTCGAGCCCCTCCAACTCGCCCGCACCGCCGACGAGTTCGACGAATCGCTCCTCAAGGCTCCCCTCGCCGCGGACCTCGTCCACAGTGCCTTCCGCGACGAGCGACCCGGCGACGATCACGGCGACGCGCGAGCACACCCGCTCGACCAGTTCCATGCCGTGGCTGGAGAGGATGACGGTGCCGCCGTGCGCGACGTACGCCTGAAGGATGTCGAGGATTCCCGCGCTGGAGACAGGATCGACGGCTTCGAACGGCTCGTCGAGAACGAGCACACGAGGTGAGTGGATGAGCGCGCCGGCGAGCATGATCTTCTTGGACATGCCGACCGAGTAGTCCGACACGACGCGACCGAGCGACTCGGTGAGGTCGAAGGCGCGGGCAAGGTCTGTCGTCCGTCGGTCGACTTCGGCAGGCGGAAGCCCGCGCAAGGTGCCGTAGTAGTAGAGCAGCTGACGTCCGGTCAGCCTGTCGAAGGTGCGGAAGCGGTCGGGCAGAACGCCCATGAGCCGCTTGGCGACAAGAGGCTTCGCGGCAGCGTCGACGCCCGCGATCGAGATCTCGCCGGAATCGGCGCGGAGCAGCCCCGCGATGATCGACAGGGTCGTCGTCTTTCCCGCGCCATTGGGTCCGACGATTCCGTAGAAGCTGCCGGCAGGAACCTCGAGGGTGATGCCATCCAGTGCCTGCAGTTCCCCGAACGACTTGCGCACATCCCGCAAGACGAGGGCGGGGACCGCCGTCGTCTCGTCTGTGTCGACCGGCACGATGTCGGTCGAACCGGTGATCGTCGCGATCGCCTCCTCGGCGACGTCCGGCGTCTCCGGCTCGGCGACATCCGGCTCCGCGGCATTCGGAGTCTCCTGCTCGGCGACATCCTGCTCCGCGGTATCCGAGGACGCGTCCCCCTCGACGGGCGTCTCGGTGCCGGCCTGTGACGGGGGCTCCGAGTCGGTTGCCGCGCCGGCTCCGGCCTCTGCGGGGGCAGGCGCGTCGGAGTCCTCCCGAACCTCGGTGGCCTTCACCGACTCGAGTGCGGACTCCAGCGCCGGATCGACCGTCACCGCATCGGCGGGTGCCTCGCCGGGCTCCGGGGAGGACAGCTCTTCCGGGTCCGCGGGCGGTGCGGCGGCGGGTGGGCGCGTGCGCGCAGTGGTGGGGCGCTTGGCGGCCGGACGGCGAGGCGTACGTGCTCCCGACCCCGCGGCGCGGGGCGCGGTTGTTCGCGAGTTCGACGTCGTGCGCGGCGTTCGCGGCGTGCGCGGTGCCGCGGGCTTCTTCGCCGGTCCCTCCCCTGGCGTCTCGCCGGACTCGCCGGAGGACTCGTCGGGAAGATCCGTCGCGTCAGTCACGGCTCCAAACTATCAATCCGCCGTGCACGCAGACGGCGGATGACACTCCATGCCAGGCGGATGCTCAGCCGACATGCATAGGATCGGCCCCATGGCCGACAAGGTCCATCAGATCCACTCGCTCCCGCAGGACGCTCCCTGGTCGGGCGGGCTGCCCCCCGAGGGCTCGGCCGAGCACCCGGCGTTCATTCGCGCGCTCGATCGGGTTCTCTCGATACAGCGACCCGTCGTCCTGGCTCATCTACGCAGCATCCGTCTGCGCCAGCCGAACGCGACCTCTGCGCAGATCATCCGCACCCTCGAGCGCCGCTACCTGGCTGCGGTCACCACCGGGGGCGCGGCCGTCGGGGCGACAGCCGTCGTCCCGGGAATCGGAACAGGCGTCACTCTCGCGCTCAGCGGCGTCGAGACGATCGGCTTCCTCGAAGCGACCACCTTGTTCGCTCAGTCGGTCGCGGAAGTTCACGGCATACCTGTCTCCGATCCCGACCGCGCTCGCGCTCTGGTCCTGACGCTGATGCTTGGCCAGGAAGGCGTCGACCTCGTCTCGCAGTTCGCGAGCCAGGCGACCGGTCGCGGTCCCAGCCGGGACAAGTACTGGGGCGAGATGGTCACCAAGACCATCCCGAGGGCTGCCATGGGACCGATCGTCGATCGCTTGAAGACGACCTTCGTGCGGCAGTTCGCCGCCAAAGGCGGAGCGTCCTGGATCGGCAAAGCACTCCCCTTCGGCATCGGCGCGGCGATCGGCGGGACCGGCAACCATATCCTCGGTCGACGGGTGCTTGCCGGATCCCGGCGAGCGTTCGGCATCCCCCCGCAGGCGCTGCCGGCCGACACCGAACCGCTGCCCGGAGCACGCAGGCTCGAGCATTCCGCGGTCTCCGCGGTGCGCCGGGCGGGCACTGTCGTGGGGACCGGCGTCGCCAAAGGCGCCACCGCGATCGGCGGCAGCGTCTCGCGCGGAACCACCGCGCTCGGCGGAGCGGCGCGGAGCATCACCCGCCGATCCACCAAGGAATCCGCTCCCGAAGCGACCGACGCCGCCCCGGAATAGTCCGGGGCGGCGTCGGTCGGGTCTGTTCGAGCAACCGCGCAATACCTCAGGGCGCGAGAGCTCCCAGCGTGACCTCGATGGTGCGAGTCTTGCCGTCTCGCACGAACGTCACGGTCGCTTCGCTTCCCGCGGCGGCGGCACGTACCTGAGCGGTGAGGTCGGTCGCGTCGGAGATCGGAACACCGTTGAAGGCTGTCACGATGTCTCCCGCCTGCAGACCACCCAGCTGAGCAGCACCGCCGCCGGTGACCTCGGCAACGTAGGCGCCCGTGATCGTCGAACCGTCGATCATCGCGGCATCCTGCACCGTCGCGCCGAGCAGGCCGTGCGTTGCGGCACCGGTCTCGATGATCTCCTGCGCCACACGCTCCACGACGTTGGAGGGGATCGCGAAACCAACGCCGATCGATCCCGCCTGACCGGAGGAGCCACCCGCGGAGGCGATGGCGACGTTGATGCCGATGAGGCGCCCGTCGGAGTCCACCAGCGCACCGCCGGAGTTTCCGGGGTTGATGGCGGCGTCCGTCTGGATCACCGCGATCTTGATCGTCTCGGTCGCGCCACCGCCCTGGCGGCCCTGGCCGAAGTCGAAGTAGAACGGGCCCTCGCCGCCGTTGCCTTCCGACTCCGGGGCGGTCTCGTCGGCATCCGGGGCGGCCGCGGAGGAGATCTCGATAGAACGGTTGAGCGCGCTCACGATCCCCGTGGTCACGGTGTTGGCAAGGCCCAGCGGGGCGCCGACGGCGACCGTCTGGTCTCCGACATTGAGTGCCGCCGAGTCCGCGAACTCGATCGGCGTGAGGTCCTCGGCACCGATCAGCTTGATGACTGCGAGATCGTATGTGGGGTCGGTTCCGACGATCTCCGCGTCGTAGACGCGCCCGTCGGACGTGCTGACGCGGACTCGTGCATCCGCTGTCGCGCCGTCCAGCGTGACGACATGCGTGTTCGTCACGACGTATCCGTCAGAGGTCAGCACGACGCCGGATCCCGTACCGCCGCCGCTGGAGGAGGTCGCCTCGATCGTCACGACACTCGGCAGCACCTTGGTCGCGATACCGGTCGTCTGTGTCACCGACGACGTGTCGTTGACGGTGACACTGGCCGGGCCCGACGCCGTGGTGACGGTCTCAGGAGCGAAGAGCGCGACGCCCGCATACGCGCCGCCGAGCCCTGCCGCTCCCCCCACGAGGGCGGCAGCGACAATGATCCCCGCGACCTTGCCGGCGCCGAGCTTTGCGCGCGGAGACGATCCCGCGGGGGCGAATGCGTACTGCGGGGGCGTCGGCGACGTCGCGAACGGAGCCTGCGCGTAGGGAGACTGCGGGTGGTGGGTGCCTGCGGCCGGGGGAGCCCACGCAGGAGACGGGGCGGCGGACGGAGTCGCTCCGGCGTGCGGGGCATTCGTCGCGGGGGTGGCGGTCGAAGCGACAGCGCTGGGCGCAGCAGGGGCCGGCGGCAAGGGCTCGGTCGGCTCGGTCGCCTGCGCCGACTCCGTGCTCGACGGGATGACGGCATCTGCCATCGGGTCTTCGGCGCGCTGCTCGTCGGCAGGGCCTGCGGGGTTCTCGGTGCTCAATGGATGCTCCTTCCAAGCACCACCCACGTTGCCGCCGGATGCTGTGTGAATCCTATGGCGACGTCGGGAGCCGTCTATGCAGACGTCATGGCCTTGTTCGGTGTTCGTTCGCCGCGGCGACGAGAGGGATCAGACACGGGGCACGACATCGAATCGGCGAAGGCGTAGAGCCGGGTTGACCCGCCGGACGCGATCGATCGCGTCCGGATCGGCATAGCCGACCGCCAGATCGGTGCCCGTCCCGATGCCGGCGATCGCCACGCCCTGGGGATCGAGCACGACCGAGCCGCCGACTCCCAGCGGTGGCGGATGATCGGCGGCGGCGACGAACACGGTGTTCTCGATCGCGCGTGCCGCCAGCAGCGTCTGCCACTGGAACTCCTTGAGCGGCCCCCGCACCCAGGCAGCAGGAACCACGATGCCATCGACAGCGGCGTCCGCGAGCGTTCGAGCGACCTCGGGGAACCTGAGGTCGTAGCAGGTCATGAGCCCCCACCGCAGGCCGCCGAGCTCGAATGTCTGCGGCGGCGAGATCTCTCCCGCCTCGACCCAGTCAGATTCCCGCTGTCCGAATGCGTCGTACAGATGCAGTTTCCGATACACCGCCAGGATGCCGTCGGGCCCGACCGCGACGGCCGCATTGCGGACCCTCCGCGAATCGTCTGCCGTTTCCACCAGCCCCGCCACGATGACGGCCCCGGTGCGCGCTGCGCTGTGCTGCAGCGCCGCAACAAAGGGGCCGTCGAGGGCCTGCGCGTGCGTCGCGAGCGTCTCGTCGAACGGATCCACGAAGTAGCTGGAGTACTCGGGGAAGACGATGAGCTTCGCGCCGCGGTCGGCGGCGGCCGTCGCCATCCGATCGATCAGACGTGCGTTGGCATCGCTATCGACGGAGGGCGCGAACTGAGCGACCGCCACCGCCAGGGCCGGAGCCGGCATCCGGGTCATCGCTGGTCCGCCTTTCGCGAGTGACGACTTCTGAGATAGGCGGGTACGGCAAGCCACAGGATGATGACCGCGGCGCCCAGGCCTGCCGCGGCAACCCACGCGGGATCGAACCCGAGGACGACATCGAACACCAACGCCACGACACCGACGAGCAGCACGCCGACGGTAGCGAGAGCACCGACGAGGGCTCGATGTCCGAACACGACGACGTCGGGCTTGGCCAGCCGCCGGAACAGGCTCCGGTGCATCGCGACGGGCGCCAACGCGATGATGGCGCTGAAAGCGGCGAGCACGAGGAGCACGAGGTAGAACACCCGCTGCGCACCGGTGAGTTCGTCGAATGCGGGTTGGAAGGCGACGGCGAGGAGAAACCCGGTGAGGATCTGCGTGCCCGTCTGCAGGACACGCAGTTCCTGCAGCACATCGTTCCAGTTGCGGTCGGCTCGCTCGCTCACCGTCTCGGACCGACCGTCGGGCGCGACGCCGACCGCCGGGTCCGAGGTGGTCTCGCGTCGGGGGCTGGTCATGTCGCCATCCTCCCCGCCCGGCACCGGCGGAGGCAACCGCTCGACTCGGGGCGCCGCCCGGGATGCGCATCGTCGCGATCCGTGCTAGAGTCGACCCTTGTGCCGCGGGGTGGAGCAGTTCGGTAGCTCGCTGGGCTCATAACCCAGAGGTCGTAGGTTCAAATCCTGCCCCCGCAACCAAGAGAAGGCCCTGGATCCGATCGGATCCAGGGCCTTCTGCCATGCACCACGCAGACCTCACTCAGCGGAACACGCAGCGACAACCGCCCTACTGAGGGTCGATCGCGTGACTCAAGTCAGCCAGATAGGTCGCGATGAGCTTCAGCTCGTCCTCGTCGTACGGCTCGGTCACCTGCCGCATCTGTTCGAGTCGCTCGGCGAAATGACGGAAGAACGTCGCGCGGGAGTGCGCCGTCAGCGTGACGATCCGCGCGCGGCGGTCGCGAGGATGCGGTCGCCGCTCGACGTAGCCGGCCGCTTCGAGCCGGTCCAGCAGCTTCGTGGTCGACGCCGTCGATATCCGCAGGTGCTTCGCGACCTCGTGCGGGCTCACCTGCTCGCCCCGCTGCTCACGCACGATGAGCATCCGGAGCGCCGCGAGGTCGCTCGCGTTCATGTCCATGTCATCTTTCATGCCCCCGTTCATGCGGTCCATGGCATCATTGAGCGCACGGATGCTCAGCAGAACATCCAGCACCGCTTGCTGGTGTGGTGTCTGCGGAACCCACGGCGTGGTCATGATGGACACTCCTTCCAGGTCCTTGTTATCATCGGACGGGAGATATCGCTAGCTAAGCTAGCGATATAGGAGGAGGAAAACATGACGGATGGTGACCATGTGGTCCTTCTGGATGACGAGGGAAACCCCGTCGGCACGGCGCCCAAGAGCAGCGTTCACGGCACCGAGACCGCTCTCCATCTCGCGTTCTCTTGTCATGTCCTCAACGCCGACGGCCAGGTGCTCGTCACCCGTCGCGCGCTCGACAAGAAGACATGGCCGGGCGTGTGGACCAACTCCTTCTGTGGTCACCCCCGACCGGCGGAACCCCTCCTGTCTGCCGTGCAACGCCGCGGCGAGTTCGAACTGGGCATTCGGCTGACAGAGATCGAGCTGGCTCTCCCGTTGTTTCGCTACCGCGCTGTCGATGCCGGAGGAATCGTCGAGAACGAGATCTGCCCGGTCTACATCGCCCGCACAGACGACGAAGTGGCGCCGAACCCGCTCGAGGTGGTCGAGGCCCGCTGGGTGGATCCCGAGGAGCTCGGCTCGTCCCTGGTCACCACCCCCTGGGCCTTCAGTCCGTGGCTGGTCCTGCAGTCCCAGCAGCTCCGCCTGTTCGAGTCTCCACAGTTGCAGCGACGAGCGTCATGATCCCGGAGCCTGCTCGAATCGCCGTCGACACCGCCATCGATGACGCGCTCGCGCGGCTGGCCGACCGAGCGAAGGGTCACGGCGATTCCATGACGGCGCTCACGGCAGCGGTGAGCGCCGCCACTGCCGGCGGCAAACGGCTGCGACCTCAGCTGGTCGTGGGCTCCTTCCTGGCCGTCGGCGGCGACCTCGAGCGCGCGCCGGGACTGTACCCGGTCGCCGCGGCTTTCGAACTCCTGCACAGCGCGTTCGTCATCCACGACGACGTCATCGATCACGACGTCACCAGGCGCGGCGTGCCCAACGTCGCAGGGCGATTCCGCATGCGCGCGCGGGCACAGGGAGCGGACTCACGCGGTGCGGCACTGCTCGGCGACGCCGCAGCGATCCTCGCCGGCGACCTTCTCCTGCACGAGGCCACCCGCATGGTCGCGCTCGCAGATACCCCCGACGCGCAACGCTCGAGGCTGCTGGACCTGCTCGATGAGGCGGTGTTCGTCTCGGCTGCCGGCGAGCTCGCCGACGTCGAGAACAGCGTGACTCCCGAGCTGGCCGAACAGGACGAGATCCTCGCGGCGACCTTCAACAAGACAGCGGTGTACTCGTTCACCGCGCCGCTGTGCGCAGGCGCCATCCTCGCCGGAGCGCCCTCGACGTGGATCACCGACCTGGAAAGGATCGGCGGCTCACTCGGGCTCGCCTTCCAACTCGTGGATGACCTCATCGGCGCGTTCGGAACCGCAGAGCAGGCCGGCAAGGACGCGGGCAGCGACCTGCGGGAATCCAAGCGGACTCCGCTCATCGCCCTCGCGCGCGACAGCGCACAGTGGCCCCTCGTGACGAGCACGCTCGCGGTTGCCCATACCGGACCCATCGCGGTGAGAGAGGCCCAGTCGGCGCTCGAGGCCAGTGGCGCGCGCGAGCGGCTGCGCCGACTCATCGATGAGAACCTGGCAGACGTGCGCCGCCGCGCCTCGCGCTCGACGCTCCCACCCCGGGCTGTGACTCTGGTCGACACTCTGGCCACCGCTGTCGAGGAGCGCATACCGTGAGTAACCAGCCGACGGGCATCGCGCTGTACAACGCCGCGGCCGATGACGCGGCCGCGGCAGTGATCTCGGCATACTCGACCTCCTTCGGCATGGCGACGCGGCTCCTCGGGCCACGGGTGCGCACGCACGTACGAAACATCTACGCGCTCGTCCGAGTCGCCGACGAAATCGTCGACGGCCCGGCCGCCGAGGCAGGGGTGGATGCGGCATCCGCCGCGTCACTCCTGGACGAACTCCAGACCGAGACCACGACCGCGATAGACCGCCGGTTCAGCAGCAACCTCGTGGTGCATGCCTTCGCGCGGACGGCACGTGAGGCAGCGATAGGCGCGGACCTCATCGAGCCGTTCTTCGCGTCGATGCGCACCGACCTCACGGTCACGACGCACGACGACGCCTCGCATGACTCCTATGTCTACGGATCCGCCGAGGTCGTCGGACTCATGTGTCTGCAGGTCTTCGTCAATGCCGGACAGCCCTCGCCGCCCGGCCCGACACCAGAGCTGGTCGACGGGGCGCGGCGGCTCGGTGCCGCCTTCCAGGACGTGAACTTCCTGCGCGACCTCGACCACGACGAAGCCGCGCTCGGGCGCGACTACCTCGGCATCGCCACCGGAAAGCACGATCGCGAAGCGATCCTCGATCGCATCGACGGGGATCTTGCCGCCGCCGCCGCCGTCATTCCTCAGCTTCCCGCGGACTGCCGCCGCGCTGTCACTGCCGCGCACGACCTGTTCGCCGAGCTCTCGCGGCGACTGCGAGCAGACCCGGCACCGGCCGCACGGGTGCGCGTGCCCGATATCGTCAAAGCGGGACTTATCGCCCGCGCCCTGGTGGGACTCGCGCCCGCGAGCCGACCCGCCAAGTGATGGGCGAGCAGCCCCGACGCCCGTCGCCCCGATGAACCCAGCCGCCCGAGGAATGAGGATCTCCGCATGAGCGAGACGGACAGCGCCACACGCAGCGCCCCCCAGACGGATGCCGGCCGCGCCGTCGTCATCGGAGGCGGCATCGCAGGCCTCGCCACGGCAGCCCTGCTCGCACGCGAAGGCTGGGCCGTGACGCTCTTCGAAGCGCGCGACCAGGTGGGCGGTCGCGCCGGCGTGTGGGAGGCAGACGGGTTCCGCTTCGACACCGGGCCGAGTTGGTATCTCATGCCCGAGGTCTTCGACCACTTCTTCCGGCTGCTGGGCACGACAACCGCCGAACAGCTCGATCTCGTTCGGCTCGACCCCGCGTACCGGGTCTACAGCGAGCCGGCAGCGGGCAGCGCCGCCGAACCGATCGACATCCGTTCCGGGCGGGAGCTGTCAACCGCCCTGTTCGAGAGCATCGAGCCCGGCGCGGGCGACGTGCTGGCGGACTACCTCGACTCGGCCAAGGATGCGTATGACCTCGCCGTCACGCGCTTCCTCTACGACACATACGAGACGACGGCCGGACTGCGTGATCCGGCACTGCTTCGCCGCGTCCCACAGCTTGCTCCCCTGCTGACCACCCCGTTGTCGCGGCACGTGGAGCGGCGCTTCACCGACAAGCGCCTCCAGCAGGTGCTGGGGTATCCGGCGGTCTTCCTCGGCGGGTCCCCCTACGGAGTGCCCAGCCTCTATCACCTCATGAGCCACCTCGACCTCGCCGACGGCGTGCTGTATCCGCGCGGCGGTCTCTACGAGGTGATTCGCGCGGTCGAGCGCGTCGCTCGCGCGCAAGGAGTGGTCATCGAAACCGGAGCCGACGTCACCTCGATCGTCACGACCCCGACAGCAGGCGGCCGTGCGCAGGCGACAGGGGTCACGCTCGCCGACGGGCGCCGGGCGGACGCGGACCTGGTCGTCTCGACGGCAGACCTGCACTTCACCGAGACCCGGCTGCTTCCTGAGCCACTGCGCACGTATCCGCAGAAATGGTGGGACAAGCGCACTCCGAGCCCCGGCGCCCTGCTCCTCCTGCTGGGTGTCGACGGCGAACTCCCGCAACTGGCACACCACACCCTGCTGTTCACGGAGGACTGGCGCGCGAACTTCGACGACATCTTCGGTGCGCACACGCGCATCCCCGATCCGGCATCGATCTACGTATGCAAGCCCTCCGCAACCGACCCGACGGTCGCGCCCGAGGGCAGCGAGAACCTCTTCGTTCTCGTTCCGATTCCCGCTGACCCGAGCCTCGGGCACGGCGGGGTGGACCGCGGCGGTTCACCCCGCATCGAGGCCGCAGCAGACCGGGTGATCGCCCAGATCGCGCAGTGGTGCGGCATCCCCGACCTCGCCGAGCGCATCACCGTGCGCCGCACGATCGCGCCCGGGGACTTCGAGCATGACTTCCACGCGTGGCGTGGCAACGCCCTGGGCCTGGCACACACGCTGCGCCAGAGCGCGCTCTTCCGGCCGAGGAACGCGTCGAAGAAGGTCGACGCCCTCGCCTATGCGGGCGCCTCGGCGCTTCCCGGCATCGGGCTGCCGATGTGCCTCATCTCCGCCGAGCTCGTCATCAAGCGCCTCCGCGGCGACCGCTCCCCTGGCCCGATCGCCGAGCCGGCGGCTGTCTGAGATGCCGGGTCTCTACCTGCTGGCGATCCTCATTTCCGGCGCGGGGATCCTGATCATCGACGCGCGGTGGCGCCTGGCCGCATTCGTCGCTCCCGTACGCACGCTCGCGGCCGTCGCGATCGGCGTCGTGTTCTTTCTGGCCTGGGACGCGGTCGGCATCGTGACCCGGGCCTTCGTGAAGGGCGACAGCGACCTGTTCATCGGGATCGACCTGGCACCCGAGCTCCCGCTCGAGGAGCTGTTCTTCCTCGCCTTCCTGAGCTACCTGGGGCTCGTCATCTATGCGGCAGCGCTTCGGTACCTGTCAGCCCGCGGTGCCGCGCGCGCGGGTGAAGACGAGGCGGTGAGCGACCGATGACCTACGCGCTCATCATCATTCCCTTCGCGCTCATCACCCTCGTGGTCACGCTCGTTTCGGCGCCCCGCCCCGGGATGCGTCAGCGGATGCTGGCATCCACGATCAGTGCCGGGGTGCTCGTGGTCCTCACCGCGATCTTCGACAACGTCATGATCTCCTCCGGCCTGGTCGCCTACCCGGAGGGCACCTCCAGCGGCATCCGGATCGGGGTCGCGCCGATCGAGGACTTCTCGTACGCGATCTGCGCCGCCTACCTCGTCCCGGCCGTGTACGTCCTGCTACCGAGATCCTCGAAAGACGTGCGGCGTGAGCACCCCTGATCCCGAGAACGCCGCCGGCCCCGCGCTGCGCCCCGGCCGAGTCGTGCGCGAGTTGTTCGTCTCGTCGCGACCGGTGAGCTGGATCAACACGGCCTACCCGTTCGCCGCGGCCTACCTGCTGACCACTCGACAGATCGACGTGACGTTCGTGGTCGGCACGCTGTTCTTCCTCATTCCGTACAACCTCGCGATGTACGGCATCAACGACGTGTTCGACTACGAATCCGATCTGCGCAACCCCCGCAAGGGCGGCGCGCACGGAGCCGTGCTCGACCGACGAATGCACGCCATCACGCTCTGGGCGGCCGGAGTGTCGTGCGCACCCTTCGTGATCTACCTCGTGGTCGTCGGATCGCCGCTGTCCTGGCTGGTGCTGATCCTGAGCATGTTCTTCGTCGTGTTCTACAGTGCTCCGCCGCTGCGCCTGAAGGAGCGCCCCTTCGCCGACTCCGTCACCAGCAGCATCCACTTCTTCTCCCCCGCCGTCTACGGGCTCGTCCTGGCCGGCGCGACCTGGACGTGGCAGCTCGGACTCGTCATCCTCGCCTTCGCGCTGTGGGGTGTCGCCTCGCACGCCTTCGGCGCCGTGCAGGATGTCGTGGCGGACCGCGAGGCGGGTATCTCGTCGATCGCCACGGCTCGGGGCGCGCGATGGACTGTCTGGTTCGCCCTCGTGTGCTACGCCCTCTCCGGCGTCGTCATGCTCGGAACCGCCTGGCCCGGCCCGCTCGCGGCGCTCGCCGCGATTCCCTACCTGCTGGCGGTGTGGCCCTACCGGTCGATTCGCGACGCCGACGCCGAACAGGCGACCACCGGCTGGCGGCGGTTCCTCTGGATCAACCAGCTCGCCGGCTTCATCGTGACGCTGCTGCTGATCTGGTGGTGGATCCTCACCGACTGAGCGCGTTTACTGCGCGCCCAGCTGGATGAGGGTCTCCACCGCCGCCGTCAGCCGCGCATCCGCTTCGGCGAACGCCGTCAGGTCGCCCGACTTCAGCGCAGCATCCCGGTCCAGCATCGCCTGCTGCGCGTCCTGCAACGCCGCCTGGTACGCATCCGTCGGCTCCGTCGGCTCACTCGGCGTGCCCGTGTCGGACGGGGACGGCTCCGGCGTCGGCGCGGCCGTGGCGCCCGGGGTGGGCGTCACGTCGTTGTCGCCGCCGGTCGCACCGGCGTCACCGCCGAACAGCGAGTCGAGCGCTTCGGTGAGCGTGTCCTCGAACGCGATGTCGTTACCGAACGAGACCAGAACCTTCTGCAGAGTCGGGAGCTTCGTCGCACCGGAGGACTGCACGAACACGGGCTGCACGTACAGGAGACCGCCACCGACAGGGAGGGTAAGCAGGTTGCCGTTGAGCACGTCGGACTGACCCTGCTTGAGCAGGTTGATCTGCGACGAGACGAACGGGTCGGCGTCGAACGTGTTCTGCACCTGACCGGGGCCGGGCACGGTGGTATCGGCCGAGATGACGAGCATCCGGAGCTTCCCGTAGTCATCCCGGGGCGTCCCGGCTGCATCACCCGCGTTCGAATCCACCGCCAGGTACCCCATGAGGACGTTGCGCGCGTTGCCGGCTTCCGAAGACGGGATGAACGTGGTGAACATCGAGTACGTCGGCGACGTCTGGCCCGGCATCTGCATCGTCAGGTAGTACGGCGGCTGCAGCTCGGCGTCGTTCTGAGGGTCGTTCGGTGTCTCCCACGCGTTGTCTCGCTGATAGAACGACTGGGCATCGTCGACGTGGTAGACCCCGAGGATCGCCCGCTGCACCTTGAAGAGGTCGGTCGGGTATCGCACGTGGCTCATGAGATCTGCCGACATGTCGGATACCGGCTTCAGCGTCGACGGGTAGATCTTCTGCCACGTCTGCAGCACCGGGTCGGTCTCATCCCATGCATACAGGGTGACCGACCCGTCGTAGGCATCGACTGTGGCCTTGACCGAGTTGCGGATGTAGTTGATGTTGTCCAGACCGAACCGCTGCTGCGCCGTGTTGGAGTCCGAGATCGCCTCCTGCAGGCTCACCGTCGAGGAGTACGGGTAGTTCGCGCTGCGCGTGTAGCCGTCGATGATCCACACGATCCGGCCGTCGACGACGCTCGGGTAGGGGTCGGAGTCCAGCTGGAGGTACGGCGCGACCTTCTGGACGCGCTGCACCGGATCCCGGTCGTAGAGAATCTGGGAGTCCTCGTTGATGTCATCCGAGAAGAGGATCTGCTCGGACTGGAACTTCAGCGCGTAGATGAGGCGGTGGAAGACGTTGCCGACGCTCGGCCCCCCGTCGCCCTCGAACGTCGTCTTGGTCTCGCTTGCTCCGTCCGCCCCCGTCGGGTAGTCGAGCTCGACGGGAGGAGTTCCCTCCGGAGCCCCGACGATCGAGTACTGCGGCGACATCTCGCCGAAGTAGACGCGCGGCTCGAAGTCTTCCTGGTCGGAGAGGAACCCTGACGCCGGGATCCCGCGCTCGAGGAAGACAGGTTCGCCCTCGGTGGTGCGGTCGTTGCCCTTGGCGACGACGATGCCGTAGCCGTGGGTGTAGATCAGGCTCATGTTCTGCCACGTCTGAGCAGCAGAGTCGAGCTGGTTCACGTCGAGTTCGCGAACCGACACGATCGTGTCCTGCGAGACGCCGTCGATCTCATACCGGTCGACATCCAGCGGGTTGTGGAACTGGTAGTACGCGCGGTACTGCTCCAGCTGTCGAACGGTCGGCGGAATGATCGCAGGGTCCATGATCCGGATCTGCGCGGTGGTCGCCGCATCCGACCGCAGCTGACCCGCCTCGGCATCCGTCGCCGCGGAGAACTCCATCTGCTCGAGCCCGCCGACGCCGTACGCGGCTTTGGTGGCATCGATGTTGTGCTGGTAGTACTGCGCTTCGTAGCTGATCTTGTTCGGCGTGACCTGGAACGTGTTCACGACCCACGGGTATCCGACCCCGACGACGACAGTTGCGACCACGAGGACAGCAGTAGCCACCAGCGGATAGCGCCACCGCCCGATGATGGCGGTCACGAAGAACAGGATCGCGACGACGATCGCGCTGATCGAGAGGATCGCGAGCCCGGGAATGACGGCATTCGCGGTCGTGTAGGCGGGGCCCGTGATGCGGTCGTCGTTCTGCACCATGAGCAGGTACCGGTCAAGCCACAGGCTCGCGCCTTGGACGAGCACATACAGGCCGGCGATGACGGCGATCTGGATGCGGGCAGCCTTGGAGATGCGCAGTTCGCGCTGCCCGACTCGCACGGAGCCGTACAGGTAAGAGACCACCACGGTCACGAGCAGGCTCACCAGCAGCACGGCGGACACGAAGCCGAGCAGGGCGCTGTAGAACGGCATCGCGAACATGTAGAAGCCGGTGTCGAGATTGAAGATCGGGTCGGTGACGTCCGTCTGCACACCGTTGAGCCACAGCCACGTGGTCTGCCACTGAGTCGATGCGGCGAACCCGGCGAAGAAGCCGAAGAAGACGGGGATTCCCCACATGGCCAGGCGGCGCAGCGGCTCGACCACTTCCTGGTACCGATCCAGCTGCGAACTGAGTCGCACGTAGACGGGCCGCAGCCGGTAGGCAAGCTGAATCGCGATCCACACCGGAACGGCCATCCCGAGGAATCCGATCGCGAACATGATCACGCGCGCGACCCACTGGGTGAACAGGACCCCCTGGAATCCGAGCTGCTCGTACCACAGCCAGTCCGCGTAGAGGCTCGCGAAGATGAAGAAGCCGACGACGAGCGCGGCGATGATCGCGAGGGAGATGGCGAGGATGCGGCGGGACGGCGAAGGCGTGGCCCTGTTCGGCGCTGAGGTCGTGGTCACCGTTTCATCCTAGGCGGCCGCTTCTGAGCGATCGCCGTGCAGACGCCCAGACCGTGTTCGCCCTGAGCGACCAGGCGGCGCCGGATCCGTCGGTCACCCGCACGTCGGAAGCTGCGAGAGGTCGCCGCCGGTGCTGATCGCATCGAGGGCGGTGAGGGCGTCATCCAGCGTCGCGATCGAGAAGACCTGGAGGCCGCCGGGGATCTCGCCGACCACGTCGGGACAGTTGGCGGCGGGTGCGAGGAAGTAGTCGGCGTCGGCGCGCACCGCCCCCCACATCTTCTGCTGGACGCCTCCGATCGGTCCGACCGTTCCGTCCGCCGTGATCGTTCCGGTGCCGGCGATGCTCTGACCGCCGGTGAGGTCCTCCGGGGTCAGGGTGTCCATGATGCCTAGCGCGAACATCATCCCGGCGCTTGGCCCACCGACGTTGTTGAGCTGGATCGTGACATCGATCGGGAAGTCGTAGTCGGTGATGAGGGTGACGCCGATGAGCCACACCGTTTGACCGTCCACCGTGGTGGGCGCGGGGGTGACCTCGACCGTCGTCTCTTCACCGTCGCGCAGGATGTCGAGCGTCAACGGCGCGCCGGCGCTCTGTTGGACGGAATCGCGCAGCGCCGCGGCATCCGTCACGGGTTCCTCGTCGGCGCGCAGCACGACATCACCCTCTTCGAGGATGCCTCGTGCTGGTGCATCCTCCCCGACCGAGAACACCGTGATCTGGACTCCGACGTCGTACCCGAGTTCGGAGAGCGCGGCAGCAGTCGCCTCTTCCTGAGAGTCGGTCATCAGCGCCGCCGACTCCTCGCTGCGCTGCTCACTGGTCTGACCGTCGGGGAAGACCGTCTCGATGGGGACGACCGCGCGGGCCGGGTCGAACCAGGCGACGGCCAGATCGAACCAGGACGGCGGTCGCTCCCGGCTCCCCGCGATCTGCACGGTCAGGAGGTCGAGCGCGCCGGTCGTGGGGTAGGTCTGCGCACCCGAGACCTCGATGAGCGGTACCTCCTCGCCGTCGCTCGTGCTCACGGTGCCGAGCGTGTTGTACACGGGCCCGGGCAGCTGGATCACATACGCGGTCGGGAGGAACGACATCGCCAGCAGCGCCAGCAGCGCGACCACGAGAGCCCACAGACCCAGGCGCGTGCGCCGGCTGATGACGCGCCGCGGGGCAGGCGTCACCGAAACGTTCTCGTCGAACAGCGCCACATCATCCTCTCGGCCGTCGTTCGCGACCGGCGTAAGGCGATTCAGGTGGGGCCCGCGGGTGCGATCATTCGTGCGACTAGCGTAGAGGCCATCCTCAAGAACCGGCTGAAAGGCGGCACCCGTGGCTGACGACGACCGGAGCCCCGACGACGACCTCCCCGAGCTGTTCCGACAGCTGTTCGGCCAAGCAGGCATGGGCGGCGAACAGTTCGCCGAGTTGCAGAAGATGGGGTTCGACCCCGCCATGCTGCAGCGCGCCATGCAGCAGCTCCAGGGCGCGTTCGCCTCCGCGGGCGAGGGCGGCATCTCCTGGGAGGCCGCCACGACGCAGGCGCTGCACATCGCGAACAAGGACGGCGCGAGCATCAGCGCAGCCGACCGGGCCGCGGCCGACGACGCCTTCACGCTCGCATCCCTCTGGCTCGGCGAGGCGACGACGATCTCCGAGCTCCCGTCCCCGGGTGTGACGATGACCCGCGGCGGATGGGTGGAGGCGACGCTCCCGGTGTGGCAGGAGCTCGCCGAGCCCGTCGCGACGAGCATCGCGGATGCCTTCACGACAGCGCTGCAGGAGCAGTCGCCGCCCGAGATGCAGCAGATGATCGCCGGCGCAGGACGCATCATGCGCACGATCGGCGGATCGCTGTTCGCGGCGCAGCTGGGCACGGTCGTCGGCAACCTGTCGACGGAGGTCGTCAGCGGCGGGGACGTGGGCATTCCGCTGTTGCCGGACGGTCAGGCAGCCGTCGTGCCGCAGAACTATGCACAGCTCTCGAAGGACCTCGAGATCCCCGACGACCAGTTCGCGCTCTACATCGCCACCCGCGAGCTGGCCCACGCGCGGCTGTTCCGTCACGCCCGCTGGCTGCGGTTGCACGTGCTCTCCCAGGTGGCGGACTTCGCCCGCGGGGTCCGGGTCGACACCGGAGCGCTCGAGGACCTGGCCGGGCGCTTTGATCCCCAGCATCCGGAGGAACTGCGCGAGGCCCTCGAAAGCGGCGCACTGCTGCCCGAGCGATCGGAGTCCCAGCAGGCGGCCCTCGCTCGTCTGGAGACGACGCTCGCCACGATCGAGGGCTGGGTCGATGTGGTGACCGCGCAGGCAACCACGCGACTGCCCGCGGCGGATCGCATCGCCGAGACGGTGCGCCGCAGACGCGCCGTCGGCGGGCCCGCCGAGCAGGCACTCGGCACCCTGGTCGGCCTCGAACTCCGACCCCGCCGCATCCGTGAGGCCGCAGCCATGTGGCGGGCGATCACGGATGCCGTCGGCGTCGACGTGCGCGACGAGTTGTGGGACTCACCGGATCTTGTCCCGACCGCGGACGATATCGACGATCCGACCGCCCTCATCGCCCGCCTCGAAGCGCGCGCCCGCGGAGAAGAGCCCGCCCCTGACGAGTTCGACGACGCGCTGGCGCGACTGCTCTCCGGTGACGAGCCCAGCGCAGGCGAGGCGGGCGACCGCAAGGATCCCGACAGCCCCGACGACGGACCGGAGGAACGGCCCGTCTGAGCGCAGCCCGTTCCTCCCCAGTCCGCCGCGGAGCCCGGAAGAGCGAGGACTGTGGACAGGCGGGAGCACCCGCGTCCCGCGCCGACCACAATCGGGGGCATGCTCCGGATCGACCCCACGCACCCTCCCCTGTGGCGCACGCCGACGACCCTTCAGTTCGGCAGAACTGGCCGGGTACGGCTGGATGAGCCGGCCCTCTGGCAACTACAGGTCATCCACGAGCTCGCGAAAGGGGTGCCCGAGGTGGGCGTGGCGGCCCTCGCGCGATCCCTCGGCGTCACGAGAGCCGACCTCGACGCACTGCTGATCGCGCTCGGTCCGGTTCTTGTCCGCACCGGGCGCGCACTGCGCGTCGGTGTGGAGATCGCCGATGACCCAGCCGCCCGATACGCGCCGCAGATCCGGGACGGACTGCACGACCTCGGGATCGACACCTCGCTCGTCGCGTCGACGAACGCAACCGTGGATGCCGTCGTCATGCTCGCGGCACACGGACTGCATCCCCGACGAGCGGCGGCCTGGATGCGCGACGACACGCCGCACGTCGGGATCGTCCTCGGGCACGGCGAGGTCGAGGTCGGTCCGCTCGTCGTTCCCGGGCAGAGCGCGTGCCTGGAGTGCGTCGCGGCGCACGAGCGAGACCGCGACGCGTCCTGGCCGCTGGTTGCAGCACAGCTGATCGGCCGCCGGGAACCTGCAGGTCCTGCGGCGCTTGCGTCCGAGGCGGCGCTGCACGCGGGAAGGCTGCTGCTGGCCGGTCGCGGCGGGCTCAGTCTGCGGGCGACCCTGGCGACCGGCGTCGAGCAGCGGACGTGGGACCGGCATCCCGAATGCTCGTGCGAATCTCTCCCAGAAACCGCGACGGCGCACGTCCCCGTGAGCCTGCCGCCCACGACAGCGACAGCGACCGCCGTGCCCGCGTGATACCGACGTAGGTCAGCCGCCGCTCCTCGTCGATCTGCTCGAAGTGCGTCGCGTACCCGATCGGCAGTACCCCCTCGGCGAGACCGATGAGGTGGACGTGATCCCATTCCAACCCCTTCGCGGCATGCAGGGTGGCGAGGGTCACCGCCCGCAGGGCGGGCTCGTCCTGCGCCCGCGCGCGCGCCATGAGGTCATCCGTGAACGAACGCATCGTGGTCTGTGCGGGCGCTTCCTCGGCCAGGCGGAGGATCGCTTGACGCGCCTCCCACGACTCGCGCACCGCCCCTCCCGCGGGCGGCGCGTCCTCGGTCATGCCCAGCGAGCGGAGGATGTCGCGGACGGCATCGACGAAACCGCGATCGAGGGGTGCAACGGATGCGCCCCGAAGCGCCAAGATGGCCTGGCGCACTTCGGGCATGTCGAAGAAGCGTCGCCCGCCGAGGACAGTCGTCGCGATACCCTCGTCCGCCAACGCCGCGGCGACCTCGGCCGACTGTGCGCCGGCACGATAAAGGACGGCAATGGTCGTCGGATCCGCACCATCCCGGATCTGCGCGGCGACACGGGCTGCGACGCCGCGCGCCTCGGCCGCCTCGTCTCGATAGGCGTGCACGGTCGGTGGCGGCGATGGTGAGTCGCCAGCGGCTGCCGCGACCAGTTCGACGGCGCCCGGGCGACCCCGCATGAGGTCGTTGGCGACCGCGAGGATCGCGGCATCAGAACGGTAGTTACTGTGCAGTTCGATGATCCGCGCGTCATCCCACCGCCGGGGGAACTCGAGGAGAAACCTCGAGTCGGCCCCCGCGAAGGAGTAGATCGTCTGGCTCGCGTCACCCACGACGCACAGGTCACGCCGCTCCCCCACCCACAGTTCCAGCAGGTACTGCTGAAGCGGCGACACATCTTGGTACTCATCGACGGTGAAGTGCCGGTACTGCTCCCGCACGGCCGCGGCCACGTGCGTCTCGGTCTCCAGCATCCCGGCGCACGCCAGGAGGACGTCTTCGAAGTCCATCTGCCGCCGCTCATCCTTGAGCGCCTCGTACGCGCGCTGCAGGTCGACGACGGCACTCGAGGCCAACCGTCCGATCGATACGCCGGCGCGCACCCGCGCGTAGTCGTCGATGCTGAGCATCGTGACCTTGCGCCATTCGATCTCGGCGGCGACGTCCCGCAGCGTTGCGGTGTCGGGATCCAATCCGATCCCGTCCGCGGCGTGAGCGAGGAGACGAACCTTGTTGTCGACGATGGCGGGAGGCCGGTCCCCCGCGAGCGTCGGCCAGAAGTAGTTCAGCTGAGCGAGCGCAGCGCTGTGGAACGTGCGGGCAGCGATTCCCTCCACACCGAGCGCTCGCAGCCTGCCCCGTAGCTCACCGGCAGCCTTGCTGGTGAAGGTGAGGGCCATGACGCGCCCCGGCGAGTACGCCCCGGTATCGACGCCGTGCGCAATCCGCCGGGTGATCACCCGCGTCTTCCCGGTGCCGGCGCCGGCACGCACCGCGACGGGTCCGCGCAGCGCCGTCACCGCCTCACGCTGCTGCTCGTCGAGGCCCTCGAGTGAGCTCACGGCTGCGCCGACCGGTGCCATTGCTCGATCAGGGTGCGCGCGATGGAACTCGGCCCGGGAAGCTGCACGTCCGACTCGCCGGCAAGTGCCGCGCCCACGTCGGCGCGGTCGAACCACCGCACCTCGACGATCTCTTCACCGTCGGCTCTCGCGTGCTCCGTGGTCGTCGACGCGGTGAATCCGACCATCAGCGACCGCGGGTAGGGCCACGCCTGCGATGCCACATAGCGCACGTCCTCGACGCGGACGCCCGCTTCTTCGAGCACCTCGCGCCGGACCGTCGCCTCCAACGACTCCCCGGCTTCGACAAAGCCCGCGAAGCACGAGAACCGCCCCATTCCCCACGCGACGTGGGAGCCCAGGAGGAGCCGAGTGCCAGCGCGATCGGTCACGGCGACGATGACGGCGGGGTCGGTGCGGGGGAAAAGATCGCGTTCACAGGGACCGCATCGTCGCGACCAGCCGCCCGATTGAAGCGGGCTCGCCGCACCGCACCGGGGGCAGTGCCCCGAATCCAGCAGCCAGCGACCAAGGCTCACGGCCGCAACCAACGCGGCGCCATCGCCCTCGCCGAGGTCACCACCCACGACGCGCAGCGGGACCCACGAGTCCGGTGCACTCAGCGAAGAGGGAACCTCACGCAACGCGAGCACCCAGCGATCGACTCCGTCGGGTCCGACACCGAGGAAGGCGTACTCGCCGTCGGCGCCCTCGAGCGCGGCATCCCCGCTCGAATACCACTGCAGCACCGGAGCGGATTCGCCGTCCGTTCTGACCACGGGAGCGCGGTCTGCGTCCACCACGAGCACGAGCGATCCGTCACCCGGGGTCGCCCCGACCACGGCCCGGCGGTGTTCCGCGCGGTCGAACCCGCTGCGACCGATCGGCGGCACGGCGGAGGAGCGCATGGGAACGGGGACCTCCCTCAAGGGCGTGGCGCGACGGCTGCGACGCCAGCCAGACCTACCCTGGGCACATGGCGCGCACCCTGTTCACTCTAGCCGCGGCGGTCTCAGCCGTCGCGCCGGATGCCGACATCGTCGCCGTGGCTCCCCTGACCGAACATGGGTCCGGTCGCGTGGATGCCGTTCGAGCAACCCTCGACACGGGTGCACACGTCGTGGTCCGCGTGGGCACCACCTCCGAGGCCGTCGACGAGCTCCGCGCCGACGCGCGAGCCCTGCGAGCGCTGACACCGGGCGTCCGGGCGTTGCTGCCCTACGCCGCGCCTGACCTGCTCGGCGAGGTACCGCTCGGCGAGGACACCGCCGTCGTGACGAGCTACATCGCCGGTTATCGGGTCGATCCGGCCGACGTGCCGCCGGGGCCCGGTGTTGCACCTGCGCTCGCGGAAGCTCTCGCTGCCATCCATGCGCTGCCTGTGTCCTGGGCTCGCGAGGCCGGACTCGTCGTACGGTCGGCGCAGCAGGCGAGGGACGAGTCCTCACGTCTTGTCGATCGCGCGGAGCACACCAAGCGGGTGCCGCGGGCGCTGGTCACGCGCTGGCGCCGCGCGATCGCAGACGACGAGCTCTGGCGCTTCGAGCCGACGGTGATGCTCGGTGGCGCGTCATCCTCGAGCTTCTTCCTCGAGGACCGCGGCGGCGTTCCCACGGTCGTCGGTGTCGTCGACTGGCACGGCGTCGCCGTTGGCGACCCTGCCGTCGACCTGCAATGGCTTGCGTCGGCGCCAACTGCTGCCGGCGACGTCCTCGACGCCTACGTCGCGGCCAGCACTCGCGCACCGGACGGCCTCCTGCGCTCGCGCGCGCGCCTCCACGCCGAACTCGAGTTCGCCGCGTGGCTCGTGCACGGGCACGACACCGACGATGCGACGATTCTCGCGGACGCGGAGTCGCTGCTGTCTTCGCTTGCCGACACCGTCGGCAGCGACGACCTGGTCCTGCGCACCACCTCTGGCATGGACGACGCAATGGCCGTCCTGGACAGCGTCGCCGATACATCTTCCGGGCTCACCGATACGGCAACCCGTCCCGCGGACACCTCGATGCACACCGATGCGTACGACCCCGAGGAGTTGGCGATGTGGCTCCCCGCGGAGGACGAGCATCAGCTCGACGACACCTCTCCTGCCGACGGGTCACCGCCGGCAGGAGAGGTGTCGGAAGCTGACGAGCCCTCCGAGCCGGCCGCACCTGTCGACGCCGCTGCAGCGCGTGAAACCGCCGCTTCGGATGTCATCACGGCGCCGATCATCCTTCCCGGAAACGACTCGGCCGCGCTGTTCCCGCCGGATGAAGGAGCCGACGCCGATGAACCGGCGCGCGCAGCCCGCGCCGCGTTCCAGAGATGGGCCAGCTCGGCTTCCGAATAGACCCGATCGGAGCGGATCGTGAGGTCCTCCGCGACGTAGTACAGCACGACGTCGATCTGGTCGAGGGGAACGCCCGTGCGCTTGTGGTAAGCGAGGCGATAAAGGGCGAGTTGCAGCATCCGGTTGTTCCGGTCGGATGCTGACCGCGGGGACGCGCCCGTCTTCCAGTCGACGATTTCGATCCTGCCCCCGCGATCCTCGCGACGGTACACCGCGTCGAGCTTGCAGATGATCTGTTCCACGCCGTCGGCCCCGCGCAGCGAGATGTCGATCTCGGTCTCGACCTCGAGGGGCGCAAGCTCGGCCCACTCCGAACGCAGGAACGTCTCTTGCAACCGCCGCAGTGTCGGGTCCTCGCCGCCACCCGCGGGGTGATCGCGAGCCTCATGGGCGGTCACGTCCTCGTCGTCGTCGAGATCGGACTCCCACAGCACATCATCGAGGGACGGTCCCCGGCCGGTGCGCCCGGAACGGGACTCGACCCACGCGTGAAAGCGGGTCCCGAGCGTTGTCGCGCGGTACGGGCGCTCCGGCATAGGGCGAGCGAACTCCTGCATCGCGGTGTCTGTGTCGACGATGAAGTCCTTGAAACGCGAGGCGGCGACCCGTCGCGGCCCCTCACCGTCGACCAGACCCGCCGCGGCGCGCTCGTCGCGCTCAGCCAGCAGCCGCAGGATCTCGGGATCGACCCTGTCGTCATCGGCCGCAACCGGCGATGCTGTCGATCGCTCCAGCACGCGGCGCACCTGCGCTGCGGCGCGGCGCACCCGAGCCGAGCGCGACCCGAGCGGGTCGATGGGCCAGGTCACCGCCGCTCCCCGCCGTCCCTCGTACGGGTTGGCGCTGTCATCGAACGATTCCACGTCGGGCCATCCCAGAGCCCCACCGATCTCGTTCAGGAACACGCTCGGCGCGCGCTGCTCGCGTTGCCCTCCCCACCGGGATCCGGTGAGCAGCAGATCGTGACGCGCCCGAGTGACCGCGACATAGGCGAGCCGGCGCTCTTCGGCGGCGAGGTGCTCCTTGACGGATGCCTTGAACTGGGTGATCGCGTTCCGCAAGGCTTTGCGGTCGGTGGCAGACTCCCACTCCAGCACCGGAAGCGCGGCACGGTCACCGCGGAAGCGGTAGGGAAGCGTGCCGTACCCCATCCACCCTTGCGTCGAACGCGGCCGGGCAGGCAACTCGTCCTGGACCATACGGACGACCGCGACCGCGTCCCACTCCAGACCCTTCGCGCCGTGGATCGTCAGCAGCTGCACAACCCCGGGTTCCGGCGGCTCCGTGCGCGGCATGAGCTCGTCGGTCTCCTCCGCATGATCGAGCCACGCGAGCAGGCTCGACAGAGATCCACGCTCATCAATGGCCAGAAAGCTCTGGATCTCGTCGAGGAACGATCGCAACTGGGCTGTCGCGAGCCCGGCAGGACCACGGGTCTCGTGCGCAGACAACTCGATGTCGAGCAGGAGTTCGCGCTCGATCGCACGAATCACCTCCGGTATCGGACCACCGAGCACTCCACGCAACCGGTGGAACATGGCGGACGCGGCCCGCAGCCGCTCGGCTCCCTCGGCGCTCAGCTCGGCGAGCAGGGGATTGTCCGGACGCAGCGAACGGAGCCTGTCGAGGGCGTCGATGATCGACGGCTGCTCATCGGGACCGACCGAATCGCGCATCCGATCGAGCACGTCGGGGGCCAGCGGGGTGAGATCAGCGCCGCGACGGGCGAGGGCATCAGCGAGACGGCGCAGACCTGCAAGATCGGAAAGACCGACCCCGAAACGCGGTCCCGCGAGGATGCGAATGAGCGCCGAGCCCTGCCTCGGGTCATCGAGCACCCGCAACACGGCGACGACATCGACCACTTCCGGCGTGGAGAGGAGTCCTCCGAGCCCCAGGATGCGATGAGGGATGCCGCGTGCGGCCAGCGCGTCGGCGAAGACGGTCATGTGGCGCTTGGTACGGAACAGGATCGCGCCGGAGTGCGCCGGCGCGGACCCACCCGCGGCGGAGGAACCTGTGGCGGCGGGCACGCTCGGCAGCGCGGCCTCGTGTTCAGCCCGGACGCGGGCGAAAAACTCCGCCACCTCCGCGGCCTCGTCATCGATCGTGGGAGCATACACGCGACCGACCCGGCCCGCGGGCGCGCCGGGACGTGGCTGGAGAGGCGGAACGCGGATGCCCGGGGTACCGCGGTCGGCGATCAGGGCGTTCGCAGCGTCGAGGATCGTCCTGTCGTTTCGCCAGCTCGTCATCAGAGCGACGTTCACGCACGCGGTCTGCCGGGCGAACGCGGCGGGGAAGGACGCGAGGTTGTCGGCGCTGGCGCCACGCCACCCGTAGATCGACTGATGCGGGTCGCCCACGGCCATCACCGCGCCGTCGGCGAACAACTCTGCGAGCAACTGCGTCTGTTGTACCGACGTGTCCTGGTATTCATCGAGCAGCACGACGCGGTACTGCCCGCGCACCTCATGAGCGACCGACGGAGCGCTTCTCACGATCTCGAGCGCTCCCGCCACCTGATCGGCGAAGTCGACCGCGCCCTGAGCGATCTTGGCCCGCGAATAGTCACGCACGAGCCCCGCGAGCACCGGGATCGCACTCATCGCCGTGTGGAACTTCTCGATATCGCTCGGCGTGGCGAGGGCGGGGTTGCAGGCAGGGTGGATGGCGCGAGCGACGCGATCGCCGTACGAGGCCAGCTCGTCGAGGTCGACGCCGTGGTCGAGCACGTCGCCGGCCAGCCGCTGAACGCTGTCGACGACCGTCCCGAATCGATCCTCACGTTCGGACAGCCGGGGGTCTCGCGAGGCGATGACGACGCGCCGGGCCAGCAGCCACGACGCGGACGGGCTGAGGAGCGCCGCATCCGGATCTCGCCCGATCCTGGCACTGTGTTCTCTCACGAGGGAATCGGCGAACGCGTTGTAGGTCGACACCCGCGGGCGCAGGAGGGCGTGGTCGGCCTCCGTCCCCTCGTGCCCGTCGATCCGCCCGTCGCGCACGAGGGCGTCGATCCGGGCGAGGCGCCGCTCGATCCGTTCGGACAGTTCGCCGGCCGCCTTGCGTGTGAACGTGAGCCCCAGGATCTCGTCGCGGCGAACGATGCCGTTGACGACGAGCCACACGACGCGCGCCGCCATGGTCTCCGTCTTGCCGCTTCCCGCACCGGCCACGACGAGGACGGGGCTCAGAGGCGCCTCGATCACCTGCTGCTGGGCGGGAGTGGGCGCAGGCAGCTCGAGGAGTTCGGCGATCCGAAGGGCCGACAGCGGCGTGCTCGCGCTGTCCGGAGCAGACGCAGGGGCGCTCACGGCGAACTCACCGGCTTGACGGTGTGGAGGCGGCACACCGCGAAATGGTCGTGATTGCAGTGCACGTCCGGGTAGGCGGAGAACGTGGTGGCGGCCATCGCGCCGGCGTCGGCGATGATGCGCTGCAGGAACCCGTCGCGGGCGGCGGCGTCCAACGGCGACTGCTGCGCCATCCGATAGTCGGTGTTCTTGAGCGTCTTCGAGAGCACCAACAGCCGAGCCCCGAGGAGATCTCCCGCCTCCGCGCCGGCGACCGCACCGGCTGCTACCGCGAGCTGATAGGACGCCAACTGCGCATCGTCGGTGACCTTGTCGTCCGACAGCCGCGCTTCGGACCGACCGGTCTTCAGGTCGACGACCGCGAATCGGGTGCGCCCGTCCGGATCCTCCGCGGCTGGATCCCACCGCTCCACGCGGTCGATCGACCCGCTGATGACAGCGACGGCGCCGTCCGGGGTGGCCGCCGGCGAGGGAGCCGCGACCACCCGAGGACCGTCGCCGGTGGGCATGATCGCGATGCGGAATCGGGCCTCCGCGCCCGCCACGCGCCCGCCCTGCGAGGCGAACTCCCGAAGATAGCTCGCGAGCCGACCCGTCAGCGTCTTCGCCCACTGACGTTCCTGCCGCGAGAGCCACTCCGCTTCGAAGTCGAGTTCAGCCCACCGTTGCTCGACGATCGCGTCCAGAAGCTCGAATGTCCCGTCGGGAGCCGCCTCCATCGCGGCGTGCAGGATCGTGCCCAGTCCCGCCGAAAATGTTCGGGAATCGCCGCCGAGTTCCCGGATCGCCCAGTCCAGACCGCAGTCCTCGAAGGCCTCGACCCGTGAGGGGGAGATCGATACCGGCGCACGCGTCAGATCATGGATTCCGCCGCTGCCCGTACGCTCGGCAACTCCGTACCAAGACTCCGGGTCCGCGCCGGGCACACCTGCGCGAGCCAGGGCCGCGAGCTGCGTCGCGGCATGGTCGGCAACGTCCGGATCGGACGTCTCCGTGAGCCGGCGCCGGTGGAAGGCGACGGCGCCGCGGAGGGTGAGGGGATGCCGGTCCACCCGGCGCGGCGGCGGTTCGGGAAGGTAGGAGAACAGAGGGCTGGGCGACTGGTCCTCGTCATCCACCGCCGTCACGAGGACGCGTGACCGGGCTCGCGTGACGGCTCGCTCGAAGAGACGGAGCTCCTCGTGCAGGACACTGCGACGCCGGTCGAGCACATCGCGCGGCGCAGGTTCGCCGCCGTGACGCCAGGCCTCGACATCATCCGCCAGCCGCCAGCCGCCCAGGAGGCTCCCCCGAAGGCGAGTGTTGGGCCATACGCCATCCTGCACACCGGCGATCACGATCGCGTCGAACTCGCGACCCAGGGATGCAGCGGGCGTCAGCACCTCGACAACGTCCCGGCGCTGCACGGCCGCGAGCGAGTCCTCCGGCACCTCGCTGCCGAGGATGTCGCTCAGGAATCGCTCCGGATCCTCGTCCTCGCGCTCCGCGGCGCGCTTGGCCGCGGCGAACAGAGCGACAAGGGCGTCCAGGGATCGGGTCGCCTCAGCGCCCTCCGCTCCGCCCAGCCGAGCCCGCTCCCGCCAGGGTCCGGCCAGGCCGGACCGATCCCACGCCCGCCACAGCAGGTCGTGCGCGGACTCCCCCCGCCGCGCTGCCTCATGAATCTGGGCGAGCGTCTGCGCCAGTCGCAGCGCCACCCGCGCCTGCGGGGTGTCGATGAGCATCAGCGTCGCCGGTTCCGCCATCGCCTCGGCCAGCAGCGTCGCGGCAGCACGTCGACTCTCCCCCGCGAACTCCTGCGCGCGCAGGGCCGCCCGGAGGCGCCGCAGCCCGATCGCATCGAGGCCACCGAAGGGCGAGGTCAGCGCCGCGGCCAGTTCGTCCGGCGAGCGCTCCGCCGGCGAGGCGATCCCCACACGCACGAGGTGGAGTAGCCCCCGGACAGCGGGCTCCTCCCCGAGGGGTCTGGCGGCGCTCGCGGCGCGAGTCGGAACCTCACGCGCCGCGAGTTCGGCGCTCAACCGGGCGATCTGGCGGGTGTCGTGGGCGATCACGGCCAGAGAGCGCCACGGCAGGCGGTCGGTGATGTGCCAGGAGCGCAGTGCGCGCGCGATCGCATCCAGTTCTTCGTGTGGTGAGGATGCCCAGAGCGTCGCGACCTCACCCGCCGTGTGCGGCGCGTCATCGACCAGCGGGAGCCCCGCATCCGGAGGGAGCCGGTGCCCGACGATTCCGGCCGTGCCGATGGACTCGGCGACGACACGGGCGACGCGCACGAGCGCCGGGCGGGCGCGATGTGGATGCGGCAACACAAACCGTTCGGAGAACAGCGACGACAGCCGCGCGAACGTCTCGGGGCCCGCCCCGCGGAACGCGCCGGAACCCACATCCGGATCACCGAAAGCGACCACGGCGATCCCGCGCATCCGTGCCGCCTCGATGAGGGCGACGCCGCCCCAGCTGAGCTCCTGTGCATCGTCGATCATGAGAACCCGCGGCGCCGCCGCGGTCGGCACGTCGTGAAGACAGTCCGTCGCTTCCCGCAGCAACTCGGCGGGGTCGCGATGCGCGGGGCGCAGCCGCGAAAGCACATACCGGTATTCGCCCCAGAAGGATCCCGCAGCGGACCACACGGGGTTGTCGCGTTCAGCCCCGAGCCGTTCGAGGTCGGCCGGCGCGAGCCCGAGCTCCACCGCGAGCGCGAACAACGCGCGCAGCTCCGACCGGAACCCACGCGAACGGCGCACGGCTGGTCCGAGAGATTCCGGCCACCGTGACCGCCCCTCTTCGTCGTCCGCCTCATCGCCCTCGAGCAGATCGGCGATCACGGCATCCTGGTCGGGAGCGGTCAGAAGCTGGGGCGGCGCCTCGCCTGACGCAACAGCATGGGCCCGCACGATCTGGAACGCGAACGACGCAACCGACCGGGCGAGCGGACCCGGGGTGGCGATATCGAGATCGGCGGCGACGCGATCCCGCACTGCCGTCGCGCTCTGTCGCGTGGGCGTGAGGATGAGCACATCGTCCGGTCGGACGTCCTCCTCGCGCAGCAGCCGCGCGGTTCTCGCCAGGATCGCGGACGTCTTGCCGGTGCCGGCGGCACCGATCACGAGCCCACTGGTTCCTGCCGGCAACTGCACGACGCGTGCCTGGGAGGGATCCAACAGCATCGCCTCCGGAGCCACCGACCTCGCCTGCTCGGAGGGGATGGGGCGCGGATCCATAACGTCGACGCTACCCAGCCCCGGGGACATCGCGGTGTCGTAGAGTTGCCATGCGCCCGCGGCATCGGCCGAACGGACGGCATCAGAAAGGCAGGAACGTGGAGATTCGCATCGGCATCACGAATTCGGGTCGCGAGCTGAACTTCGAGACGAACGAGTCCGCAGCCGACGTGCGCCAATCCGTCGCGGAAGCGCTGGACTCCGGCGCGACGCACGTCACGTTCACGGACGTGCGAGGAAACGCCTACATCGTGCCGACGGCCGGCCTGGCATACGTCGAGGTGGGCACGGAAGAGGCTCGGCGGGTCGGCTTCGTCGCCTGACCCCACAAGCTCTGCCTACGCGGCAAGCCCCAGGTCATCCATGCGGCGCGAGTGCGCTGCCATGAGCTGAGTGAACACCGGCTCGACCTTCTGCTCGTCCTGCGCCTGGAGCTGTTTCGGACGCAGCGCCGCCCGGGCGACAAGCAGCGTGTCGCCCACGAGGCGACGGCCCCACATCGCGAGCAGCGACCGCCATTCGTCGTCGCTGTCGATCGTTTCGGTGAGGATCTCGACGACGGCCTGACGGTCGGCATCCGCGCCGAGGATGCGCGCGACGCGACGGCCGGTCTCGCCGTAGCTCGCCGCGAGTGCGAGATAGAAGTCGTCGAGCATGCCGGCGATGATGTGCACCGAGAGCATCGTCTCCTGCGGCCGCACACCGTGGGTTGCGCGACGGAAGTGGTCGAGCGGCTCGCGGAAGGGAAGCATGAGCGCGGTCGGGTCATCGCCGCGATCACGGATGACGTCCACGAGCGCTTCGTGTTTGGTCAGCGCGGCTCCCGCGGCGCGCGAGAGCGCCTCCTTCTTCTCCAGGGACGGCGTCAGGGCGATGAGCTCGCTCAGCGTCTCGAAGAAGCCCAACTGGAGGTAGGCGGCCTGACCCAGGAACACCTCGATGTCGGGAGCGAGTTCCTCGAAATCGACGCGGTGGGCGTCGCCGAAGTCCCCCCGGGACCGCAACGACAGCGTCGCGGCGAGCGGACGGCTCTTGCGCCAGAACTTCCAGTCGACCACGCACACAGCCTAGGGCCAGCCGGGTACGACCCGCCGAGCAGACCCGCTCCGAGGGGGCGCACAGGGCTCCCCGGTAGACTGATGGCGTCTCCGGCGTAGGACCGGAGCCCCGCGCCTGCGGCTGAGTGAAGGGCGTGGATCCGACATCAGCGGCAGCAGGGGCTGCCAGACAGGCACTTATCGTGACGACTTTCGCCGAGCTCGGCGTGGATCAGGACATCGTCGACGCTCTCGCTGAGCGCGGGATTGTGGACGCTTTCCCCATCCAGGAACAGACGATTCCACTGGGGCTTCCCGGCCAGGACATCATCGGTCAAGCCAAGACCGGAACCGGCAAGACCTTCGGCTTCGGCATCCCCGTCGTGCAGCGGCTCGGCCTGGATCCGGAACCGGGCGTGAAGGCGCTCATCGTGGTACCCACCCGTGAGCTGGCGGTGCAGGTCTATGAAGACATGGACATGCTCACGAGCAACCGCACGACCTCGGTCGTTGCCATCTACGGCGGCAAGGCCTATGAGGGTCAGATCGATCAGCTCAAGGCCGGTGCGCAGATCGTGGTGGGAACACCCGGACGACTCATCGACCTCGCCGGCCAGCGCCTGCTGGATCTCTCACACGCAACCGAGGTCGTGCTGGACGAAGCCGACAAGATGCTCGACCTCGGGTTCCTGCCCGACATCGAGAAGATCTTCCAGCGCGTGCCCGCCGTCCGACACACGCAGCTGTTCTCGGCGACGATGCCCGGCCAGATCGTCACCCTCGCCCGCAGGTTCATGAGCAACCCGATCCACATCCGGGCAACCGACCCGGATGAGGGTCTCACGCAGGCCAACATCCGTCACCTCGTGTACCGCGCGCACTCCCTTGACAAGGACGAGGTCATCGCCCGCATCCTGCAGGCCGAGGGCCGCGGCAAGTCGGTCATCTTCACGCGCACCAAGCGCGCGGCACAGAAGCTGGTCGACGAGCTGCAGGATCGCGGGTTCTCGGCTGTCGCGGTGCACGGCGACATGAGCCAGGAGGCGCGCGAGCGTTCCATGGCCGCGTTCAAGGCCGGCAAGAAGGATGTCCTCATCGCTACAGACGTCGCGGCTCGTGGCATCGACGTCGACGATGTGACCCACGTGATCAACCACACCATTCCGGATGACGAGAAGACGTACCTGCACCGAGCAGGACGTACCGGACGTGCGGGGCGCACGGGCATCGCGGTCACGTTCGTCGACTGGGATGACCTGCACAAGTGGGCCCTCATCAACCGCGCACTGGAGTTCGGTCAGCCGGAGCCGATCGAGACCTACTCGTCGAGCCCGCACCTGTACAGCGATCTCAACATCCCCGAAGGAACGAAGGGCCGTATCGTGACGGCGCCCCGCACCGAGGCCGTCACGACGACCGAGGGTGGATCCTCACCGAGTGGACGCTCGGGGTCGCGTCGGCGCCGCTCGCGCAGCGGCAGCGCGACCGGATCTCACGGGTCCTCGGGCACCCCGTCGCGCGGGGCTGATGGCGCCGGCACACACGATGGCGGTGGCACGGAACACCGCGATGGAACCACGACGCCGCGGCGCCGTCGCCGGCGTCGTGGCCCCCGTCCCGACGCAGCGTGAGATCACGCACTGACGTCGTCGTGACACCCCGTCACGACGCTCTCGAAATCTGACCACCGACAGCGCTAGGGTGATGCCTGCGGCATGTGGCCGCGCAAACCCCGAAAGGCTGTCATGCGATTCTTCGAAGCTGTGACGACGGGATACGAGTACCAGGGGTTCTGGGGCTCGTTCTGGGACCTCATCTGGTGGTTCCTGTGGATCTTCGTCTTCGTCGCCTACCTGTTCGTTCTCTTTGCGATCATCGGTGACCTCTTCCGCGACCACAAGCTCAACGGCTGGTGGAAGGCGGTGTGGATCATCTTCCTGCTGTTCCTCCCGTTCATCACGGCCCTCGTCTACCTCATCGCCCGCGGTCGCGGCATGAGCGAGCGCTCCGCGAAGGAGGCCGAGCAGATCAAGCAGGCCCAGGATGCCTACATCCAGTCCGTCGCCGGCGGCGCAAAGCACAGCCCCGCCGAGGAGATCGCCCGGGCCAAGGCGCTCCTGGACGCCGGCACCATCTCGCAGGCCGAGTACGACCAGCTCAAGGCCAAGGCCCTCAGCTGACCGACCTCGCTCAGAAACGAAGCGCCTCCATCTCCCCTGAGACGGAGGCGCTTCGTTGTGGCTGGCGCGGGACCTGTGAAACCCGCAGAATCGCACCAACTTCGGAGGATTCTGGCGCAGGGGTGCGCAGTTCGCGCGATTCTGCGACGTCGGTGGGGCGCGCGGCGTCTACGGATAGACGGGGGCGCTTCCGGTTGCCGCGGCCAGGATGCGCTCGACCATCTCCGGGGCCGTCGTGTATTCGCCGGGCAGGTTGGGCTTTCCCAGACCGTGATAGTCACTCGAGCCCGTGACGATGAGGTCGCGCTCGGCGACCAGTGACTCCAGCTGCCGGATGCCGGCCGCGGTGTTGTCGCGGTGACCGAGTTCGAACCCGGCGAGGCCGGCATCCAGCATCCGGGTCACGAGCGGCGGCGGGAAGGGGCCCGCCCGTCCCGCGGGATGCGCGAGGACCGGCACGCCACCGGCGGAGACGATCAGACGCACCGCCGTGACCGGGTCGGGAGCGAACAGCGCGACGTAGTACGGGCTTCGTGGGCTCAGGATGCTGCGGAAAGCCTCGTCGCGATCGTGCACGTGTCCGCGCGCGACCAGCGCGTCCGCGATGTGCGGACGCCCGACGGTGGCCCCGTCCGAGGTCTGCGCGAGGATGTCCTCCCACTCCAGGTCGAAGTCCCGCGCGATCCGGTCCGCGATCAGTCGCGCCCGCTCGAGCCGGGAACTGCGCACCCGCTCGGTCATCGAGCGAAGCTGCTCGTCGTCGGGATCACACAGATAGGCCAGCACGTGGACGCTCCGCCAGTCATCGCGCGCCGACATCTCCATCCCGGGCACGAACACCATGCCGAGGGACGTGGCGGCCTCGGCCGCCTCGGCCCAGCCCGCTGTCGTATCGTGATCGGTGAGGGCCGCGATGCGCACTCCGTGGCGGTGAGCTGCACGCATGACGTCGGCGGGAGCATCCGTACCGTCGGACTGGGTGGAGTGCAGGTGCAGGTCGGCGGGTCCCTCGAAGAGCCGCGCGTCGTCCATCATCCGAGCGTAGCGCCGGTCTCCCGGCTCCCTGCGGCGCGGCTCGTACTGTTCTCTCAGACCGCTGTCATAGGCTCGCGCTCGTGCGTCGGGCTCTGGGGATCCTCGTTGCGGTGCTCTGGATCGCCGCTGTCGCGGTGCTCACCGCGCCCGACTTCTTCCGTGTCGAACGCGTCGCGCCGATCGCCCAGATCATCGCCTTCCGCAGTGTCATCGTCCTCGCGCTCGGCATCGCCGCGCTCCTCGCGCTCCTCGCAGCGCTTGCCCGCTCGATCCGGCCGCTTGCCGTCACCATCCTTGTCGTCGCGCTGATCGGCGCCGTCGCGAACGGGGCAGTCGTCCTGGATCGCGGGATCGGCACCGAGAGCCTCCCCGCCAAGACGGATCACGCCATCCGGGTCATGACATGGAACACGGCGGGACCGGCAACCTCGGCCGATGAGATCGCCCGACTCGCGGTCGCGATGGATGCCGACATCGTCGCCCTGCCCGAGACCACGATCGAGACCGGCGAGCAGGTCGCGATCCGGATGCGCGAGCTCGGGCATCCGATGTGGGCGCACCACGCCAAGGATCCCTCGACGCCGTGGGACGCGGGATCGACCACGCTGCTGATCACCCCCGACCTGGGCGACTACGCCGTGATCGAGTCATCCCAGGACGGCACCAGCACGACCTCGACGGTGCCGAGCGCCGTCGCGATGCCGGTCTCGGGCGTCGGCCCGATTGTGGTTGCGGCGCACGCCGTCGCGCCGCGCAACGGGTACATGGACCAGTGGCGCGCGGATCTGCGCTGGCTCGGCGACCAGTGTGCCGCCGACAACGTGATCATGGCGGGCGACTTCAATGCGACGATCGATCACTTCAGCGGCCTCGGTGTCGACGGCGGACAGCTCGGCCGTTGCATCGACGCGGCGGCCGACAGCGGTACGGGCTCGGTCGGGACCTGGAGTACCTCCTGGCCTCCGCTGCTGGGCACTCCGATCGACCACGTCATGACGACCGATGCCTGGACGGTGACAGGATCGCTCGTTCTCTCGTCCGTCGACGGCAGCGGGAGCGATCACCGGCCTCTCGTGGTGCAGCTGGAGCCCGCGACACGCTGAACGCACACGATCGTCGCGTGCGAGACTTGACGGATGAGCGCGACCGGCGACAGTGAGACGACCACGACCGCCCCGGCGAGTGCCGACGGGACGACCAATCGCAGGCAGCCCTTCCCCCAGGGCTTCCTGGATACGATCTCGGCGGGGTGGGCGGAGCGCCCCGAGACGCTCCCCGAACCGCGCCCCCGCGCAGCGTTCGCCGCACGTCGACGCGCGGCTCTCTCGAAGATGTTCCCCGGCGAGCGCCTCGTCTTCCCCGCGGGGGACCTGAAGCAGCGATCCAATGACACCGATTACCGGTTCCGTCCGCACTCCGCGTTCTCACACCTGACGGGGTGGGGGTCGGATGCCGAGCCCGGCGCCGTCCTCGTGATGAACCCGCTTCCGCAGACCGGCCACGACGCCGTCCTGTACTTCCGGGAGCGAGCAGACCGGACCACCGCGGAGTTCTACGCTGACGCATCCATCGGCGAGTTCTGGATCGGACCGCGACCGGCCCTGGCGGCAGTCGCCGCGGATCTGGGCATCCGCACCGAGCACATCGCCGCGTTCCAGCCCACTGACGGTGAGCGGGTCGTCGATGCGGACGCCGACCTGACCCGCGCTGTGTCGGAGTTGCGACTCATCAAGGATGACGACGAGATCGCACAGCTGCGCGAAGCCGTCGCCGTCACTGCCGCCGGATTCGACGACATCGTCGCCGACCTCCCGCGGATCAGCGCGCACCCGCGCGGCGAGCGCATCGTCGAGGGAGTCTTCCACCTTCGAGCACGCACCGACGGCAACGGCGAAGGATACGACACGATCGCCGCGTCCGGCCCCCATGCCTGCTATCTGCACTGGACCCGCAACGACGGCGCGGTGCTTCCCGGCGACCTCATCCTGATCGATGCCGGCGTCGAGCTCGACAGCCTCTACACCGCCGACATCACCCGCACGCTTCCGGTGAGCGGCCGCTTCACCGACGTGCAGCGTCGGGTCTACGAGGCGGTGCTCGAGGCGGCCGACGCGGCGTTCGCGGCGGCGCGCCCCGGCGTCACCTTCCGCTCCGTCCACGAAGCGGCGATGGCGGTCATTGCCGCCCGGACCGCGGAATGGGGACTTCTTCCGGTGACGGCCGAGGAGGCGCTCGCGGCCGATACCGGCGGACAGCACCGCCGCTACATGGTTCACGGCACCAGCCACCACCTGGGCATCGACGTGCACGACTGCGCGCAGGCTCGACGTGAGATGTACTACGACGGCATCCTGCAGCCCGGCATGGTGTTCACGATCGAGCCGGGGCTGTACTTCCAGATCGATGACCTCACGGTGCCCGAAGAGCTTCGCGGGATCGGCGTGCGCATCGAGGATGACGTTCTGATGACACAGGATGGCCCCGTGAACCTGTCCGCAGCGATCCCCCGCACCGCCGATGAGGTGGAGGCGTGGATCGCGCGGCTCGCTCCGACCACGGAATGAGGGAACGCCGCGGGTGACCGGGGTTCAGGCCTCCCGGTCCTCCTTCGCGGCGGGCGTGTCGCCGCCGTCCAGCGCAGACGCGGCCGGGGCGTCCGGCTCCGTGTCCGCGGGTGACTCGGGTTCGGTCACGTCCTCGATCCGCTGGCCGTAGCGCGGCGGCTCCTGCGAAGCGGGACGGCGCTCGACCTGCGGCGCGACGACCTGCGTACGCGGCGCGGCCGGCGCGGCGGCCTGCGGCCCCAGGATCTGGCGTGCCTTGCCCGCGCTGCCCGCTGCCACCGCGATGTCGTAGTGATCGGCGACGAACTGCATGACAGAGGCGAAATCACGGCGGCGACGGACGATGGCAAAGGTCAGCAGGCTCGCGATCATGCCGATCGCGATGCCGACGAACAGCACGCCGACGAAGGCCTGGACCGGCACGTTCGGCATCCCGAGCACGAAGACAGCGGAGAACAGCATTCCCAGGAGAAGCCCGTTGATGGCGCCCGAGCGGGCGGCAGTCGCGTAGCCCAGTCGGCCGGTGACCCGCTCCATCGAGCGCAACCCCTGACCCACGATCGTGATCTCCCGCGCCGGGATGTCCTCGGCGATGAGCTTGGACACCGCCTTCTGCGCCGCCTCATACTGTGAGAACGTCGCGACGGTCTGACCGACGTCCTCGAGGTTGCGGGCGAACTGTCCCCCCATCATGCTCATTCGTCCATCTTCCCATGCCTGCTCCGGGCATCCGGTGAGTCAGCCCTCGCTGCCGCCGGGCGCGACGACGGGTGCGGGCTACGCTGGACGGGTGAACACGCAGCGGGTCTTCGTCGCGCGCCTGTCGGGCTGCGCCGTCTTCGACCCTGCCGGAGACCGCCTGGGGCGAGTCCGGGACGTCGTCGTGGTCTATCGCGCGGATGACCCGCCTCGCGTGGTGGGGCTCGTCGTCGAGATTCCGGGCCGCCGCAACGTGTTCGTCTCGATCGGACGGGTCACCTCGATCGCTCCGGGCCAGGTCATCACGACGGGCTTGATCAACGTTCGGCGTTTCCAGCAGCGCGGCGGCGAAGTACGGGTCCTCGCGGAGCTGCTGGGCCGTCGCGTCTACTTCCGAGACGGATCCGGCGAGGCCGTGATCGAGGATGCCGCGATCGAGCGGAACCGGCTCGGCGCGTGGGATATCGGTCAGCTGTTTCTTCGGCGACCGCGCACGAGCGCGTCCCCGTTCACGAAGGGGCCGACGACCCTCGCCGGCTGGGAGGATGTCACGGAACAGCTCGACTCGACACAGGAGCCGTCGGCCGAGCAGCTGGTCGCGACCCTGAGCGAGCTCAAGCCCGCCGACCTGGCCAACACGTTGCTGGATCTGCCGGACGCGCGCCTGCTGGAAGTCGCCGAGGAGCTTCCCGATGATCGCCTCGCCGACGCGCTCGAGGAGATGCCCGAGGACGATCAGGCGCACATCCTCGAACAGCTCGGCGACGAACGGGCCGCCGACATCCTCGATGCGATGGAGCCGGATGACGCCGCCGACCTGCTCGGTCAGCTGCCGGCTCTCCGCTCCGAGCAGCTCCTGGACCTCATGGAGCCCGAGGAGGCGGAAGATGTCCGCGAGCTCCTCAAGTACGGCCCCGACACGGCCGGTGGCCTCATGACGAGCGAGCCGATCGTGCTGTCGGCGGAGGCGACGGTCGCGGAGGCGCTCGCGCTCATCCGTCGCCACGAACTGCATCCGGCTCTGGCGGCATCCGTCTTCATCACCCTGCCGCCGTACGAGACCCCGACGGGGCGGTTCCTCGGGACGGTGCACTTCCAGCGGATGCTGCGCTACCCGCCGCACGAGAGACTGGGTTCGCTCATCGACGACACGATCGAGCCGCTCCAGGCGACCGCGACGGCGGCCGAGGTCGCGCGCATCCTCGCGTCGTACAACCTCGTATCGGTGCCCGTCGTCGATCAGGTCCACCGCCTGGTCGGGGTCGTGAGCGTCGACGATGTCCTGGACTACCTGCTCCCCGAGGATTGGCGTTCGCATTCGACCGAGCAGCGACCCACCGCCTTTCCGTGGACGGGACCGGTGAAGCTGTGATGGCGCGCGCCCCTCGGGGGCTGGATGCCCCCCGCGGCCGGTCGAGCATGCCGATGCGCGGTCGTCCGCCGCAGCCGTCCCGGGATCGCTTCGGTCGCGCCACCGAGTGGATCGCCCGCAACATGGGCACGCCATGGTTCCTGGTGGCCCTCACGCTGTTCTGTGTCGCGTGGATCGCATGGAACACGGCGGCGCCCGAGAACCTGCGGTTCGACTCGGCGGCCAACGGCTTCACCGCGCTGACGCTGATGCTCTCGCTTCAGGCCTCGTACGCGGCACCGCTGATCCTGCTCGCACAGAACCGTCAGGACGACCGGGACCGCGTGCAGATCGAGCAGGACCGTCAGCGCGCCGAGCGAAACCTCGCCGACACCGAGTACTTGGCTCGCGAGATCGTGGCGCTGCGCATCGCGCTGACGGAGATCTCGTCCGAGGTCGTCACGCGCGACACCTTGCGATCGGAGTTGAAGTCGCTCCTGAAGAAGCTGGACGAGCGCGCGCCATCGTATACCGGCGACAGCACTGCTCCCCCGAGCGAGGCAACGCACACGAAGGACACCCCAGCGTGACCGGCGGAGGCCCACGGTGACATCCGGAGACGACGTCGCGCGCGCGGTAGGCGCCGTGATCGACCCCGAGTTGCGACGCCCCCTCGGCGAGCTCGGGATGGTCCGGAGTGCGAGCATCGACGGCGAGGCGGCACGGGTGGAGATCGCTCTGACCGTCGCCGGGTGTCCCGCTGCCGCACGGATCGAGTCGGATGTGCGCACGGCAGCGCTGTCGGTTGCCGGCGTCGCTTCGGCGGAGATCGTCGTCGGGGTGATGGATGCGCAGGAGCGCAGCCGCCTGACGGAGATGCTGCGCGCCGGCCGTCCGGCGCGGTCGATGCCGTTCGGCCCGGATTCGCTGACCCGGGTGATTGCCGTCACCAGCGGCAAGGGCGGCGTCGGCAAGTCCACGCTCACGGCGCTCCTGGCGACGACGCTGGCGGCCCGCGGGCTTCGCGTCGGGCTCATCGACGCCGATGTCCACGGTTTCTCGATTCCCGGCATCCTGGGACTGGTCGGTCCAGACGGTGCTCCCCCGCAGCCCGTCCGGATCGACGATCTGATGGTCCCCCCCGTCGCCCACGGTGTGAAGGTCATCTCGATCGGCATGTTCCTGCGCCGGGGCCCGGACGATGCGCCCCTCGGTGCGGTCGCGTGGCGCGGACCCATGCTGCACCGGACCGTGCAGCAGTTCCTCACCGATGTTCACTTCGGGGACCTCGACATCCTGCTGCTGGACATGCCTCCGGGAACGGGCGATGTCGCGATCTCGGTCGGGCAGCTCCTGCCGCATGCCGAGGTGATCGTCGTCACCACACCGCAGCGCGCCGCCGCGGATGTCGCGATCCGCTCCGGTCTTGTCGCGCGGCAGACCGGTCAACGAGTGCTCGGGGTCGTCGAGAACATGGCCCCGCTGACCCTGCCCGACGGCACGGTGCTGGACCTGTTCGGATCAGGCGGCGGCGGCCTCGTGGCTGAAGCCCTGCGGACTGATGCCGAGGCCGTGCCGTTGCTGGGCTCGATTCCGCTGAGCCCGGGGCTTCGGGCATCCGGTGATGCCGGGGACGTGCACCTCGCGACGGATGCCACCGATCCTGCCGCGGCAGCCATCGCGCGGGTGGCGGATGCCGTCATCTCGTCCGGCCGCGGCCTGTCCGGGCGTCCGCTTCCGATGAGCGTGCACCGGAGCGACTGACGTCCCCGGCGGCTCAGGTGGCTTCGGCGTCGAACGGCGGGAGCTCACCGGCCGCAAGAGGAGACGACGATCGCGTCGCCGTCGCATTCACCGTTGCTGCGGCACCGGCGGCAGCCGCCGGGGCCATCGCGGCCGACTGCGGTTTGACCGGCGGTGTCGGCGGGTCGTCGAGCAGCGCCTCACGGATGATGCGGCGCGGGTCGTACTGCCGGGGATCGAGCGTACGCCAGTCGACGTCGTCGAAATCCTCGCCCATCTCCTCCTTCACCCGGGATCCCGCCGAGCGCGCGAAGTCGCGGACGCGGCGGGTGAACTGCGCGAGGGCAGCAGCGTAGCGCGGAAGGCGCTGAGGGCCGATGATCATGCCCGCGATCAGACCGATCAGCAACAGCTTCTCGATCGTGATCCCGTTGAACATGGGTCAAGATTACCCCTCGCGCCTCAGCGGAATTCTGCTCACGCGCACGTAGGCTTGCCCCTCAGAGAAGGAGCAGTGCATGAGCGATCACGCGGTCAATCGATTCGTCGAAGAGGTGACGATCGAACCTGACTCGATCGCCCGCGCCCGCGAAGCCGCGCTCGAGCTCGGTGCCGAGCCGATCAGCGCCGCCGTCGGTGTGCAGTGCGCGACGATCGCCGCCGTCGGCCGCGCTCTCAACATCGTCGAGATCGGCACCGGCGGCGGAGTCTCCGGGCTGTGGCTGCTTCGCGGAGCGCCCCAGGCGACCCTGACGACAATCGATGTCGAGCCCGAGCACCTCGCCGCGGCACGTCTCGCTTTCGCCCAGGCCAAGGTCCCGCCCGCACGCGCACGGTTCATCACGGGTCGAGCGGCCGAGGTCCTCCCCCGCATGAACGAGGCGTCGTATGACATCGTGCTGGTCGACGCCGAGCCGGAGGGCGTCATCGAGTACGTCGAGCACGGACTGCGACTGGTCCGCCCGGGAGGGACAGTGCTGATCCCTCGCGTGCTGGCAGGTGGCGCGGTCGCCGACCCGGTCAAACGTGATCAGGTCACGACCGCCTACCGCTCGCTGATCCAGGAGGTGGCGCAATCACCGGCAGTCCTCGGCGCGCTCAATACCGCGCGCGAAGGTCTCCTGCAGCTGACAACTCGCGGCGCTGCCTGACCAGCGCTGCCTGACCAGGCTCAACGACCAGAACGCGGAAGCGGCCGGTGAGGAACCGGCCGCTTCCGCGTTCTGAGACAATGGCCCCCGCTACGCGGCTCCGACGACTCCACCCAGCACGTCGTACAGTTCCTTCGCCTCGGCGTCGTTCACCGAGACGACAAGGCGTCCGCCGCCCTCGAGCGGTACACGCACGATGATGAGGCGTCCTTCCTTCACGGCCTCCATCGGTCCGTCTCCGGTTCGCGGCTTCATGGCTGCCATGGCGGCTCCCTTTCGTCGTGGTCTGCCTATCAAGCTTAGGGGATCTGCCAGAAACGGTTGCCGAGGGCATACATGTTGTAGATCCACCACCATTGCCCCGCCAAGCATGCGAGCAGAACGCCGACGCGCCAGAGGAGCGAGCGCGGCACGGCGAACGCACCCCAGAGCGGTGAGAGCGGAACGAGAAGTCGGAAGATGCTCGACTGCGGAAAGAAGACAGCCAGCAGGTACACGACATAGCTGACCGACCAGAGGCGGATCTCGGGCCCGAGTGCTCGGACAGGCGGCGCCCACAGCAGTGCTGCGGCGACCCCGACGACAAGAACGACGAGCAGGATGATGCCACCGACCGCACCCCAGCCCCAGGTCTGGCCCCAGAACGCAGCGCCACGCACGAATGCGTCGAACGGAATGAAGTGCCCCTCGTCGTCGAGAAGCCAGTTGCGGCGCCATGCCAGCTCTGTCGCCAGATAGGCACCGGGGTCGCCCGTGACGACCGCGGCGATCAGCTGCCACGAGAACCCGACCACGGTTGCCAGCGCACCCAGTGCGACGATGTGCACGACCTCGACAACCCGCAGCGGCTCACGCGCCCTCGAGAAGAACCGGAAGATTCCGAACAGGCCGAGAAACAGCGCGAACGCGAGCACACCAGGGCGGGTGTACCCCATGAGGATCACCAGCGGGTAGACCCATCCGTAGCGTCGGGCGGACACCGCCCAGAGCGCCAAGAACAGCCACAGTAGGAAGAGCGCCTCGGCGTATCCCACCTGGAACAGGGCAGCCAGCGGCCCTGTCGCGAAGAAGGCGGCAGCCCATACCGCCGCGTTCCCGCCGATCCGGCCACGGAGCATGCGGTAGAGCACGTAGGTCGCCCCGTAGCCCGCCGCGAGCGAGATCAGCACGGCGGCGACTCCCCACCAGCCGCCGACGAGCGGAGCCAGCGCCGCAGCGAGGTATGCGTAGATCGGCATGAATGCCCATTGGTTCTCGGCAACAGCACCCGTGTCGGTCAGCGGAAGCTCCGTCGGATACCCGTTGACCGCCAGATACCAGTACCACTGCGCATCCCATCCCACGGCGAGGTCCTGCACGCTCGCTCCTGCGCCGAAGCGGGTGCCCTCGGCCGACAGCGTGGCCGCCAGGACGAGGAAGCCGAGAGTGACGGCGCGGGCGGCGAGGTACACCAGGGCGATCGTTAACGCCGGCGGGAGGGAATGCCGCGTCCGCGGCGGCATCCCCTCGCGTGTCTGTTCGCGTGTCAGCTCAGCCACGCGCGCAGCCCGCGCTCGACGTCCCGGATCTGCGCGACCGCGACCCGCTCTTCGTCGTGGTGCGCAAGCTGCGGATCGCCGGGTCCGTAGTTGACAGCCGGGATGCCCAGCGCCGAGAAGCGTGCAACATCCGTCCAGCCGTACTTGGGGTACGCCTGGCCGCCGACTGCGGCGACGAACTCCTGAGCCAGCGGGTCGTCCAACCCCGGACGCGCACCCTCTGCCATGTCGATCACCTCGACCTCGAAGCCGTCGAAGACCTCCCGAACGTGCGCCTCGGCGTCAGCGCCGCTGCGGGACGGGGCGAAGCGATAGTTGACCTCCACCTCGCACAGGTCCGGGATGACGTTGCCCGCCACACCACCCGCGATGCGTACGGCGTTCAGTCCCTCGCGGTAGACGAGACCGTCGACGGGAACCTCTCGCGCCGTGTAGGCGGCGAGCCGTTCGAGGATCGGAGCGGCCTTGTGGATGGCGTTCTCACCGATCCACGAACGGGCACTGTGCGATCGCACACCATGGGTTCTGATGATTGCCCGCATGTGACCGTTGCACCCCCCTTCGACCTGCCCGTTGGAGGGCTCTCCGAGGATGGCGAAGTCGGCCGCGAGCAGGTCTGCGCGCGTCGCGGCGATGCGGGTGAGGGCGTTCAGGGCCGCCGCCACCTCCTCGTGGTCGTACCAGATCCACGTGATGTCCGCTTTCGGTGCGACAAGGTCCGCGGCAAGTTTCACCTGCACAGCGACGCCGGCCTTCATATCGACGGTGCCGCGTCCCCAGATGAACTCCTCACCGTCGATCTCGATAGTGCGCGTGGGCACGTTCCGGTTGATCGGCACGGTGTCGATGTGGCCGGCGATCGCGACGCGACGCGGCCGGCCTAGTTGCGTGCGCGCAATAACCGTGTCCCCGTCTCGGATGACCTCTAAGTGCGGCAGGGTCCGCACTGCCTGCTCGATCAGATCTGCGAGCCGTCCTTCCTCCCCGGACACACTGGGGATGTCACAGATCGCGCGGGTCAGATCGACAGAGTCCGAGGTCAGGTCCAGCACTCCTCGAGTCTAGCCAGCGGGCGTGCTCCGCCGCCCGGGCGGCGCACGCGTGACGCGTGGGACTCGATAGCCTGGAACGATGACGGCACAGCGGATGGTCAGCGGAATCGGTGCGGCGACGGTTGCGGCCGACGGCACAGTTCTCGACACCTGGTACCCGGCGCCCCAGCTCGGCCCGCTGCGTGCGGACGCGGCAGCCCACGACGCGGCGCGAACCCTCGTCGCACAGGCGACCGGCGCCGATGATGTGCGCGCCGTGCGCATCGAGGCGGTCGAGGTCGAGATCGACCTCGACACGGCCCCGCGAGACACACCGGATGCCTACCTTCGCCTTCACGCGCTGTCGCACCGGCTCGTCGCACCCAACGACCTGAACCTCGACGGCATCTTCGGCGCGCTTCCCAACGTCGCCTGGACCAACGCCGGTCCCGTCGACCCGCGCGAGCTCCCCGCGCTGCGGGCTCGGCTTCGCCGCGCGGGCATCCAGGTGCAAGGTCTGGATAAGTTCCCGCGCCTCACCGACTACGTCACACCTCCGGGAGTGCGGATCGCCGACGCGTCGCGGGTCCGTCTGGGCGCATACCTCTCCCCCGGCACGACGGTCATGCACGAGGGATTCGTCAACTTCAACGCCGGCACTCTCGGCCAGAGCATGGTCGAGGGGCGGATCTCGCAGGGCGTCGTCGTCGGTGACGGAAGCGACATCGGCGGGGGCGCATCCATCATGGGCACGCTCTCCGGCGGTGGCGCACACCGGGTCTCGATCGGTCAGCGGACGCTGCTGGGCGCGAACGCCGGGATCGGGATCTCCCTCGGCGATGACTGCGTCGTCGAGGCGGGTCTGTACGTGACGGCCGGATCGAAGATCGTCCTCGCCGACGAGCCCGCGCGCGCCGACGGCAGCCGCCCGACGGTGAAGGGCGCCGACCTCTCCGGGCGGGGCGGCATCCTCTTTCGTCGCAACTCCGTGACCGGAGCGGTCGAAGCGGTCCGGCGGGCGGGCGTCGGCGTCACGCTCAATGACGCCTTGCACGCCTGACGGCGGCTGCGCTACACGCCCGGGTAGTTGCGCTCGGGTGAGCCGATGTAGAGCTGCTGAGGGCGCCCGATCTTGGTCTGCGGGTCGGTGATCGCCTCACGCCACTGCGCGATCCAGCCCGGCAGGCGCCCGATCGCGAACAGCACCGTGAACATGCGCGTCGGAAAGCCCATCGCCTTGTACATGACGCCCGTGTAGAAGTCCACGTTCGGGTAGAGACGACGTTCCTTGAAGTAATCGTCGTTGAGGGCGATCTCTTCGAGCTGCTTGGCCAGGTCCAGCAGCGGGTCGTGTACGCCGAGTTCGGAGAGGACTTCGTCCGCGGACTCCTTGACGAGCTTCGCACGCGGGTCGTAGTTCTTGTACACCCGGTGGCCGAAGCCCATGAGCTTGACGCCGTCCTCCTTGTTCTTGACCCGCTCGACGAAGCGCTGCACGCTCTCGCCGGACTCGCGGATCTGGGCGAGCATCGAGAGCACCGCTTCGTTGGCACCGCCGTGCAGCGGTCCGTAGAGCGCGTTGATGCCCGCCGAGATCGAGGAGAACTGGTTGGCGCCGGTTGAACCGACCAGGCGGACGGTGGAGGTCGAAGCGTTCTGCTCGTGGTCCTCGTGCAGGATGAGCAGACGCTCGAGGGCTCGGGAGATGACGGGGTTGACCTCGTAGATCTCGGAGAGGACGCCGAAGTTGAGCTTCAGGAAGTTGTCGACGAAGCTCAGGGAGTTGTCCGGGTACAAGAAAGCCTGACCGATGCTCTTCTTGTGCGCGTAGGCCGCGATCACGGGGAGCTTCGCCAGCAGGCGGATCGTGTTGACTTCGACGTGCTCGGGGTTGTGCGGGTCGGACTCGTCCTCGTAGTAGGTCGAGAGGGCCGCCGTCGCCGCCGACAGCACCGACATCGGGTGGGCGGTGGGCGGCAGGGAGCCGAAGAAACGCTTGAGGTCCTCGTGCAGCAGGGTGTGCCGACGGATGCGGGTGTCGAACGCCGCAAGTTCGTCGGCGGTGGGCAGTTCACCATAGATCAGCAGCCACGCAACCTCCAGGTACGTGCTGTGAGTCGCGAGCTGCTCGATCGGATAGCCACGGTAACGCAGGATGCCGGCGTCGCCGTCGATGTAGGTGATCGCCGACTTGGTCGACGCCGTGTTGACGAACCCGTAGTCCAGGGCCGTGAACCCCGTTTGCCGCGTGAATGTCGCGACATCGATGCTCGGGACGCCGTCGGTGCCCTGAAGCACGGGGAACTCGGCGGTCCGCTCGCCGACGGTCAGGATGGCCTTCTGCTGCGGGGTCTGCGCGTCGTCCACGGCGCCTCCTTGCGTTGTCTGGGGCTGTCGTCGGCACGCGAGTCGGGTTCGCCGCCTCGCGGAGCCGTCCGCGCACGAGTACGTGCCCGGGCTGCCCCTACAGCCTAGTAGTCCGCTCGGCCTACTGTGCGCACCGCCAAAGCAGGGGCCGTTTCGATGGAGATAAGCTCGCGATCTCGTCCTGACGGCACGTCACGGCATCCGGTATCAGCCCGCACGGAGGCGGTCTGCTGCCGCGGCGATGCGCTCATCCGTCGCCGTCAACGAGAGCCGCACGTGGCGCGCGTGGTCAGCCCCGTAGAACACCCCGGGCCCGACGAGGATGCCGCGTTGCGCGAACCACTCGACCGACGCCCATGCGTCCTCATCGCGAGTGAGCCAGAGGTACAGGCCTGCCTCGCTGCGATCGACGCGGAAACCCGCCTGCGCCACGGCAGGGCGCAGCACCTCACGGCGACGCCGGTAGCGCTCGCGCTGCTCGGCGACGTGGGCGTCATCGCGCAGCGCCGCCGTCATCGCCGCCTGAACCGGGGCGGGCGGCATGAGCCCCAGGTGTTTGCGGGCTGTCAGCATCCGACCGACGAGCACGGGGTCGCCCGCGACGAAGGCAGCACGGTATCCCGCGAGGTTCGACTGCTTGCTCAGCGAATACACCGAGAGCACCCCGGCGGGGTCGCCATCGGTCACCCGGGGGTCGAGGGCCGAGGGGATCGCCTCACCGTCCCACGGCGCGTCCCATCCGAGCTCTGCGTAGCACTCGTCGCTGGCGAGCACGGCGCCGAGCTCGCGAGCACGCTCCCGCGCCGCGCGCAGCCCGGCGACATCGAGGACCGCGCCATCGGGGTTTCCCGGCGAGTTCACCCAGATCAGTCGCGTCGGCTCCGGCCACTGGGCGGGGTCGTCGGAGGCCAGCGGGGTCGCCCCCACGAGACGTGCGCCGACCTCGTAGGTCGGATACGCAGCGACCGGGTGCACGACGACATCGCCCGGCCCGAGCCCCAACAGCAGCGGCAGCAGGGCCACCAGCTCCTTGGAGCCGATCGTTGGGAGCACCTGGTCCACCGTGAGCCCCGGCACGCGACGCCGACGCTCGTACCAGTCCACGATCGCTTCGCGCAGCGGCACGGTTCCCACGGTCTGCGGATACGCATGCGCATCGGTCGCCGCCGCGAGCGCCCGCGCAACCACCTCGGGGGTCGGATCCACCGGCGATCCGATCGAGAGATCCACGATGCCATCGGGGTGGGACCGGGCCTGCGCCGCGTACGGCGCCATTGCGTCCCACGGGTAATCGGCCAGATCGGCGACGCCCATCCTCGAGATCCGCGGTCAGTGACTCTGCGGGGGCAACTCAGCGATGACCGGGTGATCCTTGGGGATCACCCCGACCTTCGCGGCGCCTCCCGGCGAGCCCAGGTCGTCGAAGAACTCGACGTTTGCCTTGTAATAGTCCTGCCATTCCTCGGGCAGATCGTCTTCGTAGTAGATCGCCTCGACGGGGCAGACAGGCTCGCAGGCGCCGCAGTCCACGCACTCATCGGGGTGGATGTACAGGCTGCGTTCCCCCTCATAGATGCAGTCGACGGGGCACTCGTCGATGCAGGCGCGATCCTTGACATCGACGCACGGAAGGGCGATCACATACGTCACGGCAACAAGTCTAGTCGGCCACTCCGACCGCCCGGCCGCGATCGATCCGCTCGGGCCACGCCACGACGAACGTCGTGACCAGGGGAAGCCACAGCGTCCACACGATGCCGAGAATCGATTGCGGCACGATCACCGATCCACCCGCTCCGGTTCCCGACAGCACGAGCGACACGATCATCGCGCCGAGCCCCGTGGCAAGGGCAGCCCATCTGTCTGCCGTGAGCGCGCGTACCGCGATGATGACGGCACCCGCCGCGACCATCGCGAGTATCAGCCCGACTGGGAAGCCGAACACGCGGTAGGCGTGACTGATCGTTCCCGCGGCGCCGTAGATGGCACCGACCACCAACGCAACTGCCCACGCGGCAAGTCGCAGGAACGAGAAGCGTGGCACCGCTTCACTGTACCGCGCCGTGCCCCCGTGGACTCAGACCGCCAAACCCCACCACCGCAGCGCTGCAGCGACCGCGGCCGCGGCGACCACGACCACGAGGAACGGGGCACGCAGCATCAGCAGGCCCGCCGCCACGAGGATTGCGGGCACGCGGGCATCGACCACGATCTGCTGCCCGACCCCGAGGGTTTGGACCGCGACAAGCGCCGCGAGGAGGGCAACGGTCAGCAGATCGGCGATCCTCGCCGGTCGCGGCGCCTCGAGCACGCGAGTAGGCACCAGATACCCGGTGGCCTTGAGAGCCAGGCAGATGACGGATGCCAGGGCGATCGCGCTCCACAGGGTCATGGCAGCCCCTCTCGCTCGGGGAGATCGTCGGGCTCGTCGAGACCCTCGGCGGTGCCGGGGCCTCGGGTCGCTCCGCTTCCCCAGTCCAGCCACCCGACGACGATGGCCACCACAGCGGCAAGGAGGACCGGGAGTCCGGGCATCAGGGCGGGGGTCAGCACCGTGGCGACGACAGCGGCGGCGACACCGACGACGATGGGTTGCCTCCCGCGCAACCGCGGCCACAGCAAAGCGAGGAAAGCTGCCGCCGCCGCGGCATCCAGCCCATACGCTCGCGGGTCACCGAGCACGTCGCCCAGCAACGCGCCCGCCAGGGTGGAGAGGTTCCACCCGATGTAGATGCCGAGGCCGGTGACCCAGAAGCCGACGGTTCGGGCTCGGGGCGAGCTCTGTGCCAGAGCGACGGCCGTGGACTCGTCGATCGTGAACTGGGGCGCCGCGATCCGGGTGAACCGTCCCGGTGGCAGCAGCGTCGACATCCGGATCCCGTAGGCGACGTTTCGCACGCCGAGCAGCGCCGCCGAGGCGATCGCAGCGGGGATGGCGGCCAGTCCTCCCGCGGAGATGACGCCGACGAAGGCGAACTGCGATCCGCCGGTGAACATGACGAGGCTCAGCACACAGGTCTGCCAGACATCCAGCCCCGCGGCGACGGCCAATGCGCCGAACGAGATCCCGTAGGCGCTCGTGGCGATCGCGACACCCACACCCTGGCGCCACGCACCACGGGCCGTGTCTGTCTCGTCGTGTGCCGACGGGTCATGAGGCGACCGCATGCTCGCCATCCTCCCAGTCCGCGCGCCTCCGTGAGTCCGAAGGCGCGCGAGGCGCGCCCGTAGGCTGAACAGATGACCCGCTCTCCCCGCCACCGTGGACGCTCCCTCGCGGGAGTCCGCCGGGCCACCGCCGCCGCCATCTCCGCCGCCACGCTCGTTGCCCCGCTCCTTTCCGGATGCAGCCCCGCGGCGCCGTCGACGCCCCTGGGCGAGGCCTTCGCGGAAGCGCTGGCCGCCGCATCCGTGCCCGGCGGCGCGCTCGCGGTCCACCGGAACGGGGAAAGCGCGGTGTACCCGGCGGGCGTCGCTGACCTCGATGGCACTCCGGTCACCGACGACACCCTCTTCGGGTTCCGCAGTGTCACCAAGTCGTTCGTCACGACCGTCGTGCTCCAGCTCGCGGACGAGGGCATCCTCGACCTGGACGCTCCCGCCCCGACGGCGGGAACCGGGGTCGAGACGACCGCAACGATCGATGCCCTCGCCACCATGACCTCGGGAATCGCCAACTATTCGGCGCAACCAGGGCTGATCGACCTGCTGCGCGAGGAATGGACTCGCAGCTGGACCGACACGACCCTGTACGGGCTTGCCGACAGCGCATCCGAGCAGTTCTCGCCCGGAACGAGTTACGAGTACTCGAACACGAACACGGTCCTGCTCGGGCAGATCATCGACACCGCGACCGGGGAGAGCTGGCCCGAAGCGATCCAGACAGGCATCCTCCAGCCGCTACAGCTCGAGACGGTGGTCTACCCCGGGAACGCGCTGCCGCCCGAGGGCACCGCTGCGCCGTTCCAGGTGGATGCCGACGGCAGCGTCGAGGCGTTGCCGGAGGTCCGCGCGAGCGCGTTCTCGGCCGCCGGTGGGCTGTTCGGCACGGCGGGCGACCTCGCGACCTGGGCTGAAGCGCTGGGCTCCGGCACGCTCGTGTCTGCCTCTGCGCACGCGCACCGGCTTGGTGCGTTGCGCACTACGTCGCCGGATCCGCACAGCCCCTACTACGACGAGTACGGCTTCGGCATCGGACGCATCGGCGAATGGATCGGACACACGGGGAACGGACTCGGCTACCAGGCGCTCGCGATGTACCACCCGGAGACCGAGACGGCGGCCGCGATCGTCCTCAACGCGACGGGACCCGATTCCGACCTGCCCGCGCATCTTCTGGAACAGCTGGCGGATCTCATCCTCGCCGACTGAGCAGCGGGTCCAGAGCCGGTCACAGGACGCGTCAGGCGTTCGCGTCCTGGCGCTTCAGGCGCGACGCCGCGCGGCCACGCTCGGTCTGGTCGAGGATCACCTTGCGGATGCGCACCTTCTCGGGCGTCACCTCGACGCACTCGTCCTCGCGGGCGAACTCCAGGCTCTCTTCGAGCGAAAGCTGGCGCGGCGGCGTGAGACGCTCGAGCTCGTCCGCGGTGGAGGAGCGCATGTTCGTGAGCTTCTTCTCTTTGGTGATGTTCACGTCCATGTCGTCAGCGCGCGTGTTCTCGCCCACGACCATGCCCTCGTAGACCTCTTCGGTCGGCTGGACGAAGAAGCTCATCCGCTCCTGCAGCGCCATCATCGCGAAGGGGGTGACGACGCCGGCGCGGTCGGCGACGATCGAGCCGTTCTGGCGGGCGACGATGTGACCGGCCCAGTCGTCGTAGCCGTGCGAGATGGCGTTGGCGATACCGGTGCCGCGCGTGATCGAGAGGAACTCGGTGCGGAAGCCGATGAGACCGCGGGAGGGGACGATGAACTCCATCCGCACCCAGCCCGTACCGTGGTTGACCATCGTCTCCATACGGCCCTTGCGCGCGGCAAGCAGCTGCGTGATGGCGCCGAGGTACTCCTCGGGAGCATCGATCGTGAGGTGCTCGAACGGTTCCTGCACCTGCCCGTTCGGCCCCTTGCGGGTCACGACCTGGGGCTTGCCGACGGTGAGCTCGAAACCTTCGCGGCGCATGTTCTCGACGAGGATCGCGAGGGCCAGCTCCCCGCGGCCCTGCACCTCCCACGCATCCGGCCGGCCGATGTCGACGACCTTGATGGAGACGTTGCCGATGAGCTCGCGGTCGAGGCGATCCTTGACCATGCGCGCGGTGACCTTGTGGCCCTTGACCTTGCCGACCAGGGGCGAGGTGTTGGTGCCGATCGTCATCGAGATGGCGGGGTCGTCGACCGTGATCGCCGGCAGCGGGCGCACGTCCTCGGGGTCGGCGATCGTCTCGCCGATCGTGATCTCCTCGATGCCCGCGATCGCGACGATGTCGCCGGGACCGGCGGACTCGGCGGGGTAGCGCTCCAGCGCCCGGGTCTTCAGCAGCTCCGTGATCCGCGCGTTCGAGTGCGAGCCGTCGTGGCGCACCCACGCGACCGTCTGGCCCTTCTTCAGCGTGCCGTTGAAGACGCGCAGGAGGGCCAGGCGACCGAGGAAGGGGCTGGAGTCGAGGTTCGTGACCCACGCCTGCAGGGGAGCCTCGTCGTCGTACGAGGGGGCCGGGACGTGCTCGAGGATCGCCTCGAACAGCGGCTCGAGGTCGTCGTTGTCGGGAAGCGATCCGTTGGCGGGCCGATTGCGGGATGCCGCGCCCGCGCGTCCGGAGGCGTACACGACCGGCACGTCCAGCAGGGCGTCGACGTCGAGGTCGGGCACATCTTCCTGCAAGTCCGAGGCAAGCCCCAGCAGCAGGTCGTGGGACTCCTCCTCGACCTCGGCGATGCGGGCGTCGGGCCGGTCTGTCTTGTTCACGAGCAGGATGACGGGAAGCTTGGCCTCGAGCGCCTTGCGCAGCACGAAGCGCGTCTGCGGCAGGGGGCCCTCCGAGGCATCCACCAGCAGCACCACGCCGTCGACCATCGACAGGCCGCGCTCGACCTCGCCGCCGAAATCGGCGTGGCCGGGGGTGTCGATGACGTTGATCGTCACGGGAACGTCGGTGTGGGCGCCGTTGTAGGTGATCGCAGTGTTCTTCGCGAGGATCGTGATGCCCTTCTCGCGCTCGAGATCGTTCGAGTCCATCGCGCGCTCTTCGACGTGCGCGTGCTCCCCGAACGAGCCGGTCTGGCGCAGCATGGCGTCCACGAGGGTCGTCTTGCCGTGATCGACGTGCGCGACGATCGCGACGTTGCGGAGGTCCGAACGGAGGGCATGCGCCATGAGGGAATCCTTGCGGGTGGGGTGCTGCCGGGATGCCGGCACCCTCCAGGGTATCTCAGGCAGGCTTCGTGCCCGCGGAACCGATAGCCGCCCTGGACGCGGGGGCGGACCCGTCAGCCGGAGGCTTGTTCCGCCAGCAGCGCTGCCCGAGCCTCGCGTCGCTGACGCTGCTCGGCGGGGTCGGGCACGGGGACCGCGGCGATCAGGCGCTTGGTGTAGTCATCCTGCGGGTTGCGCAGGATCTGCTCCTTCGTGCCCTGCTCGACGATCTTGCCGTGCTGCATGACCGCGATGCGATCCGCGAGGAGGTCCACCACGGCGAGGTCGTGAGTGACGAACAACGTCGCGAACTGCTTCTCCTTCTGGATCGCCTGCAGCAGCTCGAGCACCCTCGCTTGCACCGACACGTCGAGCGCACTCGTCGGTTCATCGGCGACGAGAACCGTCGGGTCCAGGGCAAGGGCTCGCGCGATACCGATACGTTGGCGCTGGCCGCCCGAGAGCTCGTGGGGATACCTGTTTCGGAAGTCGCGGGGCAGCTCGACGAGATCCAGGAGCTCTTCGACCCGCCGGGAGATCTCCTGACGGCCACGACCGGCCAGTTCGAGCGGCTCACCGATCGACTCGCCGACGGGCCAGCGCGGGTTCAAGGAGGATCCCGGGTCCTGGAACACGATCCCGAGCTTGCGACGCACCGCGCGCAACTCCTTGGCGCTCACGCCGACCATGTCCTGGCCGGCGACACGAAGGCTTCCCTCTGCGATCGGCACGAGGCCGACAATGGCGCGGGCGATCGTCGTCTTACCGGATCCGGACTCCCCCACCAGGCCCAGCACCTCACCCGGCTGGATCGAGAGTGTGGCATCCGACACCGCCCGGAACGCGGGAACGCGTCCCCGCTTGGGGTACTCGATCGAGACGTTCTCCAGACGCAGCGCGGCAGTGGACTCGTCGCGCCGGCTCTCCTCCTCGGTCTTGGCTTCGCCCAGGCCCAGGTGCGGCACGGATGCCATGAGCGCGCGGGTGTACGGATGCTCGGCCTCGCCGAACACCTGGGATGCGGGACCGTACTCGACGACGTCGCCGTCCTTCATCACCATGACGTCGTCGGCCATGTCTGCGACGACCCCCATGTCGTGCGTGATGAGGATGATCGCGGAGTCGAGCTTCGTGTGGAGGTTTCGAAGCAGGTCGAGAATCTCGGCTTGAACCGTCACATCCAGCGCGGTCGTGGGCTCGTCGGCGACGAGCACGCGGGGCTCCAGCGAGATCGATTGCGCGATCATCGCGCGCTGACGCTGACCGCCCGAGAGCTGATGCGGATACGAGTTGAACGCCTTGAGCGGATCGGGCATCTCGACCAGGCGGAGCAGCTCGAGCGAGCGCTCCTTCGCCTGCTTGCGGGTCATGCCGGGTCGGTGAGTCATGAGCGCTTCGGAGATCTGGAAGCCCACCGTGTACACCGGATTGAGCGCGGTCATCGGCTCCTGGAAGATCGCGGCGATTCCCTCACCGCGCACCTTCCGCAGGACCTCGGGACGGGCGCCGACGAGCTCCTTGCCGGCGAGCTTGGCACTGCCGTGCACGCGGGCGTTCTTGGGGAGCAGACCCATGATGGCCATGCTGCTGGTGCTCTTTCCCGAGCCCGACTCGCCCACGATCGCCAGGACCTTCCCCGGCATCAGGTCGTAGCTGACGTGCTTGGCGGCCGCGACCCAGCTCCCCCCGACGAAGAACTCCACTCCGAGGTTCGAGACCGACAGCGCAGGGCCTGCGGTCGATGCGGAGGCGGTCTCCGCGGCCCGGTCACGGCGGCTGGAACGGCCGCCCGTGCGCGGCTGGTCAGAGGTCATCGTTCGTTCTCCCGTGTCAGGATGGGCGCATGCCCGAACCGGTCACTCTTCGCCCTCGCGGCGGAATGATCATCGCCGCGATCGCCCTGATGATCACGGCAGCAGCACTGGTGTTCATCGTCGTGGACGGCGGTCTGCTCGAGCTCGCCCGCTGGGCGTGGCCGGTCGTCCTGCTCGGGTGGGGCGCATGGTTGCTGTACCTGCGCCCGTTCGTGCGCGTATCCGAAGGTTTCGTCGAGGTGAGCAACATCGTTCGCACGTACCGCGTGCCGTGGAGCGACATCGAAACGATCGAGTCGCGCTTCGCACTCACGATCCGTACACGCAGTGGCCGCACCATCCGGGCCTGGGCGGCGCCGGCTCCCGGTGCCCGCCAGGCCCTGTCGACGCAGCGCGCGGACGTCGCCCACACGCCGGGAGACGACGACACCCGCCGGCCGTCCGATGCCGAGGGAACCGCCTCGGGCGATGCGGCGGGGCTCGTGCGCCGCGAACTCGACCGGCACCGTCGCGAGGACTCCCCGCTCAGCAGCGCTCCTGCTGCCGGTGAGGCGGTGGTCACGTGGCATCCGCTGCTGATCGCCGGCACGGCCGTCCTGACGGCTGCCGCGGTGCTGAGCCTGGTCCTGCCTCACGGCTGATCACCCGGCCTATCACCGCGGTCGCCTCGCGCATCGGGTGGACCCGATCTCTCCCCCAGATCGGTGAACTCGTCGATGTACGGCGCGTCGGATGCCGAGGTCGGACCCTCCACCATCGTGACCGCCTGTACCGAAGGGATCGCGGCGACCGCGCGCGCTGCCTTGCGACGGCTGACCTTCGCCTGCTGACGTGGGTCGAACGCGTCGCGCAGACCGTCACCGATGAAGTTGATGCACAGCGCCAAGAGGATGATGAACAGACCCGGCCACCAGAACAGCCACGGGCGCGTGCGGAATGCCTCGCGATACTCGGAGATGATCTGGCCGAGGGACACATCCGGATACTGGATGCCGAAGCCCAGGAAGCTCAGCGCCGCCTCCGTCAGCACGGCGGCACTCATGAGCAGGGTCGTGTTGACGATGATGACGCCGACGGCGTTCGGAAGGATATGCCGGAAGATGATGCGCGCGTTGCTCGCACCGGCGACGCGGGCGGCATCGACGAACTCGCGTTCTCGCAGCGACAGGAAGTCACCGCGCACGAGCCGGGCAAGTCCGGTCCAGCTCAGGATGCCCAGGAACAGACCGAACACGAACGCATTTCCGCCGAACAGCTTCCCCATGATCGAGCCGAGAACGATGATCGGGATGATGATGATGACGTCCGTGAACCGCATGATGAGCGAGTCCGACCAGCCGCGGAAGTACCCGGAGACCGCGCCCAGGCTCACGCCGACGATCAACGAGACCAGGCCGACGAGGAACATCACGGTGATCGACTGCTGTGTACCGCGCATGACCTGGGCGAACACGTCCTTGCCCAGGGTGTCTTGACCGAACGGGTGCTCCCCGAGGCTGAACGGCCACAGCGTGAGAGTCGGCTGCCCGCCGTTGACGATGGGGTAGGCGGTCCACCAGTCGAGCGGCCACCACCCTGGGATGCGCCATCCGTTGATCGTCAGAACGCCGGACGCGTCTGCCTGCAACGCGCCAGTTCCGCCGATCACCGTACCGACCGAGGTGAACGCCAGCAGGATGATGAGCACGAGCACGACGAGCGCGGTCATTGCGAGCTTGTGACGGAAGAACCGGCGGCGCACGAGCGCGCCCTGGCTCATGCCGGCGACGGCCTTCTGTTCGATCGTCTGCTCGGACCCGCGGTCCTGCGGAGCGTCGGTGGGAATCGGAGTCGCCATGTCAGTTCACCCGGATCCGTGGGTCGAGAGCGGAGTAGAGAAGATCGGCGATCAGGTTGAAGATCACTGCCAGGACGCCGGTGACAACGAAGAAGCCCATCACGAGGTTCACATCGCCGTGTTCCAGTCCGTCGACGAAGAGCGACCCCATGCCCTTCCACGCGAAGATCGTCTCGGTGATCACCGCACCACCGATCAGCGCTCCGATGTCGAAGGCGATGATCGTCGCGATCGGGATGAGGGCGTTTCGCATCGCGTGGCGCACGACCACCGTGCGCTCGGTAAGGCCCTTCGCCCGGGCGGTACGGACGTAGTCCTGGTTCATGACTTCGAGCAGGCTCGACCGGGTATAGCGCGTGTACGCGGCGATCGAGACCACCGCGAGCGCGATCGTCGGGAGGACGAGGTGCGAGAAGCCGTCGAGGATCTCGAACCACATATCGCCTTGTAGGCCGGGCGTCCGCGAGCCGATCGTGGCGATGACACCGCTCTGGGGGATCCGCTGCACGTAGTCCGGGTACACCAGCAGGACGCGGTCGATCACGATCACGAAGAACGCGATGAAGCTCACGATCGCAGCGGTTCGCGCGGCTTCCCGTTTGCCGTCTCCGCCGACCAGGATCCCCACGAGGATGCCGATGCCGATCGCGGCGATGCCGAGCAGGACAAGCATCCAGCCCTCGGGGACGTAGAAGAAGAGGTACTGCAGCGGGAAGTACGCTGCGACCCAGATGGCCACGGTGATCAGCGAGGCGAGCAGGGCCCGGCGGTTTGCCAGCCCCGTCGAGATCGCCGTCACACCGACGGCGGCACCGATACCCGTGATGATGACGCCGATCAGTCCGATCGTCGGCTGAGCGAACCAGTTCGTCACGCCGAGCAGTCCCAGAAGGCCCGCGCCGGCGACGAACGCCGATCCGAAAGTGATGAGGCGTGTTCGCCAGCTGCCGCCGAGGAGGCTCATGAACACGACTCCGGATATCAGCCCGGTGATGAGAACGGCGAGCCAGGTGACGTTGGGATCGGCGAGGAACTCATTGAATCGGATGGCACCGTACTCCTTCAGGAGCACCGCCACCCAGAAGATCGGGAGCGAGTAGACGATGAAGGTCAAGAAGGTGACGCTGTAGTCGAACCCGCTGTACTGCCGCAGCGCGGTGAGGATACCGATCGTGACACCGACGAGGATGGCGATGATCGTCGCGGCCGTCACCAGCTGGATGGTGGATCCGGCTGCCGAGGCCAGCGCTTCGGTCACAGGCTGGTTACCACGGGTGTAGGCCACGCCGAGGTCGCACTGCAGAATGAGACACTTCGCCGCTCCGCCCAGCCACGTGAAGTAACGGACGACCGGCGGAAGGTCGAGGTTGAGGATCTCGATGCGATACGCGATCTGCTCTTCGCGGTTCGGTGCACTGCTCCCGCGGAGGTCTCGCAGCGGGTCGCTGCCGATCGCGGTGAGGGTGTAGACGATGAACGACGCGACGAGGAGGACGAGCAGGATTGCGCCCAGCCGCCTCAGCAGGAATGTCAGCACGTTCGGCCTCGCGGGTTCGCAGACTCAGGTGTCATGGGGGTGTTCCGTTCGGGGCAAAGCTTTGCCCAAAGGTACTACGGCATGCGGTGTCGCGGCGGGTCGCCCCGACACAGCTGTGGGCGCCGAGGGGTCACCTCGGCGCCCACGCTATTGCTGTCGACTTCGTCGGAAGCGGCTCTCACCGCTTCCGACGAAGCAGGGATCAACCCTCAGCGTCGACCGGCGCCCACTCCCAGAAGTTCCAGAAGTAGTCCGGGCTCAGCGGCATGGCCTTCACTCCGGTCACGCGGTCGCTCGAAACGAGCAGGCCGGGGAACTGGAAGATCGGGATCGTCACTGCATCCGACCAGATGCCCATCTCGGCCTCGTTGAGGAGGTCGGTCTGCGCGTCGTAGTCCGAGGTGACGTTGAGTGTCTCCAGCGCAGCCGTGACGTCCTCGTTGCAGTAGCCGTTGTAGTTGCCACCCTTCGTGTCCGGAGCCGCGAAGTCGTAGCAGGCGTAGATCTGGTCCGAGCCACCCACGGCGAGACTGGTCTGCGACCAGGCGAAGATCGTCGCGTCGTGAGGGTTGATCGGGTTGATCGACGGGTCGGTGAACTCCCAGTTCGGCTCGCTCTGATCGACGAGCTGGAAGCCCGCCTGAGCAGCCGACGAGGCGATGAGCTCGAACTCCTGGCCGCGACGGACGTTGCCCTCGGGGTACCAGAAGCCCACCTCGATCGGCGTCGTCACACCCGCGTCGGCGAGGAGCTGGATCGCGCCCTCGATGTCGACGTCCGCGTAGTCGGCCGAGCCGTTGTCGGCGGTGAGGATCGGGTACCGCACGGTGTCAGCAGGGCTCACGAGGTTCGTGTTGCGCACCTCGGCGTCGGGGTTGAGCGGCTTGATGATCTTGTCCACGATCTCCTGGCGGGGAATCGTCTTCAAGAACGCCTGGCGGACGGCGAGAGCCTTGGCCTCGTCGCCACCGTAGGTCGCGGGGTCGAACGGACCGCCGTTGTTGACGGTGAGGTCGACGTGCTCGTGCGAGGCCTGAACGCCGGTCTGAACCTCCGCCGTCGCGATGCCCTCGGCGACCTGGAGGATGTCAGCGGTGGGCTGACCCGTCCAGATGTCGAGCTCGCCGGCCTCGAGGGCCTGGAGCGCCGTCGTTGCGTCGCCGATGGCGCGAACCGTGATGCGCTCGAACTTCGGCGAGGGACCCCACGTGTACAGCGGGTTCGCGATGAGGGTCGTGTACTGGTCCTCAGCGGTCTCCTCGATCGTGTACGCACCGCTGGTCAGGGCGGCCGCGGGGCTATCGGGCAGCGTGGTGTAGGCGTAGCCGTCGTTCCACGCGGTGCCGAGAGCGTCGAGAACCGCGTCGTCACCGTTGGTGATCGCGTCGACCACGTTCTGCTTCGCGGTCTCGGCGAAGCTCTTTGCCGCTTCGCTGTAGGCATCCCAGTCGCCCTGCTCGCCCGAAGCCGAGTAGGTGTCCCACGCTGCCTGGACGTCTGCGTACTCCTCGGGGAACGCGAGCGCGTAGGTGCCGTGCGCCGAGACGCCGAGGATTCCACCCGAGGCGCCGCCGATCAGCTCCCAGTCGACGTACGGCTCGTCGTAGACGAGGGTGATCGTCTTGTCGCCGGTTTCAGGCGTCGAGGTGATGAGATTGAACCCGGTCGTTGAGGCAGGCGAGAATGCGTCGCTCACATTGCCCGACATCGCTGCCCACTGCAGCAGCATGTCGGCCTCGTCAATCGGCACACCGTCGGACCACACCGCATCGGCGGTGATCGTGTACTCAACGGTGAGCGGGTCATCGCTCACCTTCTCATATGTACCGAAGTCCGTGTTCGATACGAACTCCGGGGTGTTGTTGTAGTACCCGAACGGGGTGTCGGTCATGTACTTGATGTTGCCGTTGGCCGTGTTGTTGCCAGCCGAGCTGTCGTCGTTGAAGTGGAAGAAGCCCTCGTTGTACGCAACGGTGACCTCGGTGTTCTCCACGACATCCGACTGATAGGGGTTGCTGCAGCCGGCGAGCACGAGGGCTCCCACCGCAACGACGCCTACGCCCGCCGCAAGACGTGCGATCTTCACATTTCCTCCTGTGCAAGGGGTTGTGTGCCGGGGGCGCGATCGACCCCGGCACGGATGGAAAAACCCTAAGCGCGGGCTGTGAGTTGTTCAAAACCTGAGGCCGAAAAGTTACATACCCTTAACTCGACAGCAGTTGTATGTGGCAATCTGACAAGGTGAACCCCCCGAAGCGGCCTCCTGTTGTGAGCGAAGTGCTGAACGTTCCTCGGGTGGAGGGGCAGGCGCGTCTGCGGCTGACCTGGGAACTGTGGATCGTTCTCGCGATCACCGTCGGCCAGTCCGCGCTCTACAGCGTGCTGTCCTTCATCCGCTCGCTCATTCGCGCCGCTCAGGAAAACCAGACGCTCGCGCAACAGCAGACTCAGCTGAACCCCAACCGGGACGCTGAGGCGCTGTGGAATGCGCTGTACCAGTTCCTGAACATCTTCTTCGGTGTGGCACTCGTGGCGCTGGTCGTCTATTTGCTGTGGGAGCCGGGGTCCAACGCCCTGCGGCGGATCGGTCTGGACTTCTCTCGCTTCGGCGGAGACCTCGGCCGCGCCCTGCTGCTGGGCGCCGCGATCGGCATCCCGGGGCTCGCACTCTACATCGTCGGGCGCGCGCTCGGCGTGACACTTCAGGTGAGCGCGTCGCCGCTGGATGCCGCGTGGTGGACAGTTCCGCTGCTGATCCTCGCCGCCCTCCGAGCTGGACTCACGGAAGAGGTGATCTTCCTGGGCTACCTGTTCGATCGCCTCCGCCGGTTCGGCTGGAACTGGTGGGCCATCATCCTCACCACCGCGGGCCTGCGCGCTGCCTACCACGCCTACCAGGGCTTCGGCGCGATCATCGGCAACTTCGCGATGGGCGTCGTCTTCGGCTGGTGCTATCGCCGCTGGGGCCGCGTCATGCCCCTCGTGATCGCCCATACCCTCATCGACATCGTGGCCTTCATCGGCTACCCCCTAGCGGTAACCCTCTTCCCCTCCGTCTTCTAACCCCGCGCCTGCGCCGCCCCCTCGCGCAAAGAACCGCGAACAAGCCACGTCGTCGCGAACGAGCCCGCATTGCCGGATGCTTCGGCGTAGCGCGGCTCGTTCGCGTTGGACCCACCCCTCCCCAGGGTGGGTTTCGGGCGGGTTGTTCGGGTCGTGGGCCCAGGGGCGGCGGGTGTGGTGGCGCGCGGCAGGAGGGTGGGGCGATGCACGCGCTACCTCACCGAGACGGATGGATGCTGAGCGCCAACCCGGATCCGCTGCTTCCCCGCCGGCTTCGCGATGGCCTCGCATCGGGACGGTTCATTCGCGTCCGTCCGGGCGTATACGCTGCCCCCGACGAGTGGCGCGCTCTGGCCGCGCACGAGCGGTACACCGAGCGAGTACGCGCCCACACGCTTGTGCGGCCAGGCGACACCCTCGGATTCGAGTCCGCGGCCGTCTGCCTCGGTCTGCCGATCTTCGGTGAACCGCGAGACATCCACATCCTTCTGCCTCCCGGGTCCGCGACGCGGCGACGGTCGGGGATCGTCGAGCACGCCGGAGAAATCGACAGGGCAACCATCACTCGCGATGGGGTTCGCGTTGCGGATGTCGCAACGACGGCTCTCGATCTGGCACGCGTCCTCAGCCCGGCCTATGCCCTCGCCGTCGTCGATGCGGCGATTCAGGGTGAGCGCCGAGACCGAACCACCATCTCCGACCTCCGGCTCCTCGCGCGTTGCCAAGCCCGAGCACGCAATGCACGGCAGCTGACCTGGCTTTTCGCGCACGCCACAACACTCGCTGAGTCGGCGGGCGAGTCGGTGAGCCGCGCAGTCATCGGATGGCTCGGCTTTCCGGCTCCTCAGTTGCAGGCGGAATTCCCTCACCGCGAGGGAATCGACCGGGTCGACTTCTGGTGGCGGGACGCATCATTCGTCGGAGAATCCGACGGCTACCTCAAATACCTTTCGGTAGCTCCGGATCTCGCCGCCCGCCGCCTCATCGAAGAAAAACGGCGAGAGGACCGCGTCCGTGCCCGCGTACGCGCATTCACCCGGTGGACCTGGGCTGACCTCTTCGCCGGGTTGACACTGCGCGATCGCTTCGTCGCAGCCGGGCTCACCCCGATCGCCCCACCCGACCACGCTCTCCTCGCGACGCTCCGGCGGGTTCGGTCCGTCGGACACTGACGCCGAACAAGCCGGCCTCCCGCGAACAAGCCGGCAATGCGGGCTGGTTCGGCAACGAGCGGCTTGTTCGCGGATGTGGGTGGGTGGGGCGGGGTGGGTGGGGCGGGGTGGGTGGGGCGGGGGCGGGGGCGGGGCGGCGGCGCGGGGGGCGGGGTTAGGTGAAGGCGGAGGGCGGGGGGCAGGCGCAGACGAGGTTGCGGTCGCCGTAGGCCTGGTCGATCCGGCGCACCGGGGGCCAGTACTTCGAGCGCACCAGAGAGCGCACGGGGTACACGGCGCGCTCCCGCGAATACGGATGCTGCCAGTCGCCGGCCGCGATCGACTCGGCCGTGTGCGGCGCGTTCACGAGCGGGTTGTCGTCTGCGGGCCACTCCCCTGCCGCGACGGCATCAGCCTCGGCCTTGATCGCGATCATCGCTTCGATGAACCGCTCGAGCTCGCCGAGGTCCTCGGATTCGGTCGGCTCGACCATGAGTGTGCCCGCTACGGGGAACGACATCGTCGGCGCGTGGAAGCCGTAGTCGATGAGGCGCTTGGCCACGTCGTCGACCGTGATCCCCGTCGCCTCGCGCAGCGGGCGCAGATCCAGGATGCACTCGTGCGCGACCAGACCGTTCTCGCCCGCGTACAGCACGGGGAAGTGCGCCCGCAGCCGCGCCGCGATGTAGTTCGCGGCGAGCACGGCAGCGCCGGTCGCACGCCGAAGGCCATCGGCGCCCATCATCCGGACATACGCCCACGAGATCGGCAGAATGGACGCCGAACCGTACGGCGCGCCCGAGATCGGCCCCCCGGCGAACACCGCGCCCTCGGCATCTGCGAGCGACGGATGCCGATCCCGCTGCGCCATCGGATGCGACGGCAGGAACGGCGCGAGGTGCGCCTTTGCCGCCACCGGACCGACGCCCGGGCCGCCGCCGCCGTGCGGAATGGCGAACGTCTTGTGCAAGTTCAGGTGCGACACGTCGCCGCCGAGATCGCCCAGCCGGGCGTATCCGACGAGAGCGTTGAGGTTCGCGCCGTCGACGTAGACCTGGCCACCCGCGTCGTGCACGGCCCCCGTGATCTCGAGGACGTCGTGCTCGTACACCCCGTGCGTCGAGGGGTAGGTGATCATCAGCGCCGCGAGCGTGTCGGCGTGCTCGGCGATCTTCGCGCGCAGATCGCCGAGGTCGACGTTGCCGGCCTCGTCGCACGCGACCACGACCACCCGCATCCCGGCGAGCACCGCGGATGCCGCGTTCGTGCCGTGCGCCGACGACGGGATGAGGCACACCGTGCGCTGCTCGTCGCCGCGGGAGCGGTGGTAGCCGCGGATCGCGAGGAGACCGGCGAGCTCGCCCTGCGACCCGGCGTTGGGCTGCACCGAGACCGCGTCGTATCCGGTCACGTCGGCCAGCCAGGTCTCGAGCTGATCGATGAGCGCGAGATAGCCGTCGACGTCGGCGGCGGGGGCGAACGGATGCATCCGCGCGAACTCCGGCCACGAGACCGCCGCCATCTCGGTGGCGGCGTTGAGCTTCATCGTGCAGGACCCGAGCGGGATCATGCCGCGGTCGAGCGCGTAGTCGCGGTCGGCGAGGGTCTTCAGGTAGCGCATCATCGCCGTCTCGGACCGGTGCGCGTGGAACACCTCGTGGGTGAGGTAGGCATCCGTGCGCCGCAGCTGTTCGGGGTACAGGCGCACCGCGTCGAGTGCGGTCCACGACCAGCCCTCGGGAAGCTCGGTGGGCACGTCCCCGGCGCGGGCATCACCCGTCGCTCCGAACACCGCGAGCAGATCGGTCTCGATCGAGGGGTCCACAGCGCTGACCTCGTCGAACGAGATCCCGACCGTGCGCTCATCAGTCCGTCGCAGCAGGATGCCGAGCCCGGCAGCCGCCGACACGACGGCATCGGCATCCGCGACCCGGACCTCGAGCGTGTCGAAGAATGCCTCGGTCAGCACCTCGACCCCCCGCGCACGCAGCAGACCGGCGACGAGCGCCGTCCGCGTGTGCACGGCCTGAGCGATCAGGCGCAGCCCTTCCGGCCCGTGATACGCCGCGTACATCGCCGCCATGACCGCCAGCAGCACCTGGGCGGTGCAGATGTTGGAGGTCGCCTTCTCACGCCGGATGTGCTGCTCGCGCGTCTGCAACGAGAGCCGGTAGGCCGGATGCCCGGCGGCATCCACCGACACTCCGACCAGGCGCCCCGGGAGCTGACGCTCCAGGCCCGCCCGCACGGCGAGGTAGCCGGCGTGCGGACCGCCGAAGCCCATCGGCACCCCGAAGCGCTGCGTCGTGCCGACGGCGACATCCGCGCCCATCGAACCCGGCGAGCGCAGCAGTGTGAGGGCAAGCAGGTCCGCCGCGACGATGGCGAGCCCGCCGGGCTCGTGCACGGCGGCGATCGCGTCGGTCGGGTCCCACACCCGCCCCGAGGCACCGGGGTACTGGATGAACGCGCCGAAGGCCTCGGGAAGGGCCTCGGACGCGCCGAACCGCACCTCACGGATCTCGATCCCGAGCGCCTCGGCGCGGTGACGCAGCAGCGCGACCGTCTGCGGCAGTGCATCGGCATCGACGAGAAAGACGTTCGACGCACTCTTCGACGCCCGCCGGGCCAGCAGCATCCCTTCGACCACGGCGGTGGCCTCGTCCAGCATCGACGCGCCCGCCGTCGCCATCCCGGTGAGGTCGGTCACCATCGTCTGGAACGTGATGAGCGCCTCGAGCCGCCCCTGCGAGATCTCAGGCTGGTAGGGCGTGTACGCCGTGTACCACGAGGGGTTCTCGAAGACGTTCCGCGCAATGACGGCCGGCGTGACGGTGTCGTAGTACCCGAGCCCGATCAGTGAGCGCGAGACGCGGTTGCGCCCGGCGAGCGCGCGCAGTTCCCCCAGCGCCTCGGCCTCAGTCGCCGCGTGCGGAATCCGCGAGGACTCCAGAGATGTGGCATGGATGGATGCCGGAACCGCCGCCTCGACGAGGGCATCGACGCTCTCGTACCCGAGGGCCTCGAGCATCGCGCGCTGCGCGGCGTCGTCGGTGCCGATGTGGCGTTCGGCGAAGGAGCCGCCGGTCACGCGTCGCCGCCCGTGAGCGCCACGTACGCGTCGCGGTCCAGCAGCGCGTCGACGTCGGCGGGCGAGACCTTCAGTTTCATGAGCCACCCCGCACCGAACGGGTCGGAGTTCACGACGGACGGGTCGTCGACCGCCTCGTGATTGACGGCGAGCACCTCGCCGCTGACGGGTGCGAACAGCTCCCCCACCGATTTCGTCGACTCGATCTCGCCGCACACCTGTCCGGCCGACACGTCTGCGCCGACCTCGGGCAGTTCGAGGAACACGACGTCGCCGAGCTTCTCGGCGGCGTAGTCGGTGATCCCGATGACGGCTTCGTCGCCGTCCAGGCGCAGCCACTCGTGCTCGGCGGTGTATTTCAGGGCCGTCAGGTCGGTCATCTCTTCCTCCGGTAGAAAGGCGGGGTCGTCACGGATGCGGGAATGAGGGTGCCGCGCACGTCGATCGCGAGCACGGTGCCGGGTGCGGCGTACGCGGGGTCGACATAGGCGAGAGCGATCGGATGCCCGAGGGTCGGGCTCAGCGCGCCCGAGGTCACCTCACCGACGACGACGGGGCCCGCGGCATCCGTCGCGCCGGGACCCGCGGCATCCGTCTCGGGCACGGCGACGACCGGGTAGCCGGCCCGCCCCGCGCGACGGCCCTCGGACACGAGCCCGACGAGGACGCGAGCGTCGGCATCCGCGGCCAGCGCCCCATCCTTGCCGACGAACTCGGCCTTGCCGGCGGCGACGGCCCAGCCGAGCCCCGCCTGCGCGGGCGCCGTCGTGCGGGACAGCTCGTGGCCGTACAGCGGCATGCCGGCCTCCAGCCGCAGCGTGTCGCGGGCGGCGAGTCCCGCTGGGACGAGACCACGCGGCGCTCCCGCGGTCAACAGAGCGTCCCAGAGAGCTCCCGCCGCGCGGTGGGACACGAGCAGTTCGAAGCCGTCTTCGCCGGTGTAGCCGGTGCGCGCGAGAAAAAGTGGCTCTCCGCGGAACGACCCGGCCGCCCAGGCGTAGTAGCCGACGGCCGCGAGTGTGGGAGAGAGGTCGTCGATCCCGGGCGTCGCCTCGAGGATCTCCTGCGCTGCGGGACCCTGGACCGCCATGAGCGCCAGCTGATCGGTCACGTCCTCGATCTGTGCGGTGTCGGACGGGCCCGGGACGAAGAGAAACGACGCGGCTCCCTCGCCGCGCTCACGGGGCGCGAGGAAGGATGCCGCGACAGGCGCGCGCGCGGCGCGCTGCGCGAACGCCTCGGCGACGGCATCCCGGTTCCCGGCATTGGCGATGACCAGGTATCGGTCCTCGGCGGTGCGGTAGACGATGACATCGTCGATGATGCCGCCGTCTTCGGCGAGGACGAGCGAGTACTTCGCCTTGCCGACCCGCATGCCCGAGTGATCACCCGAAAGGGCGTAGTCGAGGAACATGCCGCTGGGCTGTCCGGTGACCAGAAACTCCGCCATATGGGAGATATCGAACAGGCCAGCCGCCTCACGCACGGCGCGGTGTTCGGCGAGGTCGGATGCGTAGCGCACGGGCATCTGCCAGCCGCCGAAGTCCGTGAAGGCGGCGCCGAGCGCGACGTGCCGATCGTGCAGCGGCGAGCGTCTCGGCTCCGGTGGTGTCGAGGCGTTCCCTGGTGGAGCGGGGTGTGACATGAGTTCTCCCGGTCGTCGGACGGGGGACGCCGTACGACGCCCGTGAACTCCCCCTCTGTCTGTGGCCTGAGAGCTTCGCCCGGCACCCGATGCACACGGATGCTGCGCTTTCACCGTCGGCGGGCATCTTCCGCCTGGCGGGAGATGTCGCTTTCCAGAGTGGCCGGACGTGCGCGGTACGCGGACCTGAGAGATTGGCGGGGAGGCTTGCTCCTTCGGTGCCCGGTGCGACCCGGGGCTCTCCCGCACCCGTCATGTGGCCGGATCTTCAGTTGCGCGGCCAGCATATCCCAGGCATGCCGCTGCGGCCGGCAACGCGCGTCACGGCGTGCACGAACCGGTGGAAACGGGCTCAGCGAGGCCCGGCGCCTGCTGCGCAAGCGGGGCGAGCACGCCCGAGGTCACCGCGTAGCCGACCTCGGCACCGTCGTCGGCGCGCGCGAACACGACTCCCGCCACCTCGCCACGGGCGGTCAGCACGGGTCCTCCCGAGTTGCCCGGCGCCACCCGCGCGCTGAGGGCATAGATCTCGCGGGTCGCTTCCCCGCGGTCATAGATGTCGGGCACACGGGCGGTGCCGACCGAGAGGACGGATGCCTGTCCGAGCGTGAACGGACCGCCGTAGGGGTAGCCGGCGACCGCCGCAGTGTCCCCCGCCGCCAGTGCGGGGGACACTGTCAGCGGTGCGGCGTCGTCGGTCTCGACCGCGACGACTGCGAGGTCCTGATCGGGATCGAACCACACGACCCGTCCCGCCTGCGCCGTGCGTCCCGGTAGTTCCATGACGATCTGCTCCATCCCGGCAACGACATGGGCGTTGGTGAGCACGCGATCGTCGGCGATGACGAAGCCCGAACCGGTCATGCCCCGCGAGCAGCTGAACGCGGTCCCCGAGATACGGGCTACGGACTGGGCTGCGGTGCTGAGCGCAGGATCGTCGAGGGCGACCGGCGGCGCGGTGGGTGCGGTCGTGGGCAGGTCCAGGAGCGTCCCCACCCGCGGGAGCGCATCGACGAACACCGCCTGTCGCAGGTGCGCCAGCGCGGCGCTGACCGGTTCGGGAGTGAGTGCATCGATGGCCGAGAGTACGCGCGAGGACGAGGTGGCCGCGGTCACCACGGGAACCCCCGACACCGCGGCGCTCTGAGCGACAAGCGAGAACGAGAGCGCTGTGACGACGACCGCGACGGCACCCCCGAACAGCCGATCGAACACGTGGAGATGCAGTTTCTCGGCGCCACGACGTAATGCGCCCCCGATCGCGCCGCCCACGATGGCACCACCGACCAGGAGCGCGATGACCCCCGCGATCAGGACCGGCCCCCGCCATTCGGATTCCGGCAGCAGCGGCGCCACGACCGGGAGCAGCCACCACACCGCGACGCCGCCCGCGGCAAGCCCCGCTGCCGCGCCGAGAATCGCCAGCACCCCACTTCCGATACCCCACGCGAGCGCGCCGAGCAGCACGATCACGACGAGAACGTCGGTGAGGATGCCCAGGACCACGTATCAAGTCTGTCCATCACCCTGAGGGATTTCTTCACACGGGTCGGAGTTGCGGTTCGGGTCAGGGTGACTCTAAGATCGTCGCAGAACTTAGGGTCACCATGACACAAACCAGCCTCGCTCCCGGTCCCCGACGGATGGCCTCCACCGATGCCATCCGCGTCGCCGTGTCGACCGTCATTTTCACGGTCCGCCGCGCGCCGGGCGAGGCATCCGCGCGCCTCATGATGCCTCTCGTGCGTCGCACTCGCGAACCCCATGAAGGACTGTGGGCGCTGCCCGGCGGGTGGCTCGACGCCGGCGAGGGGCTGGATGCCGCGGCGTCCCGCACGCTGGCGGAGACGACCGGACTCACCCCGAGCTACCTCGAACAGCTGTACGCATTCGGCGACGTTGACCGCTCCCCCACCCGAGTCGTGTCGATCGTGTACTGGGCGCTCCTACGCGCCGATGACGTGGATGCGCAGCGCGCGGCGCACGAGGCCGCTGGCGATGCTCCCGAGAACGTCGCATGGTTCGACGCGGGCGCACCGGGGGTGCTGGCGTTCGACCACAACGAGATCGTGTCGTACGCCCTCTGGCGACTTCGCAACAAGGTCGGCTACAGCCGCATCGCACACGGCCTTCTGTCCGAATTGTTCACGCTGGCCGACCTGCGTGAGGTGTACGAAGCGATCCTCGATCGGCGCCTCGACCCCGCGAATTTCCGGCGCCAGGTCGAGAACTCCGGAACCCTCATCCCCACCGACCGCTTCCGCACGGGAAGCCACCGCCCCGCCCGTCTCTACCGATACAACCAGGACGTCGAACTCGCCGACCGGGGGCCTCTAAGCCCTTCGGCGGCGGAGCTGTCCACGCTCGGCGCATGCCCGCCCGAGACCGTGGCCGGCGGCGCCCGCCGTCCCTCGCCCGAATCGAGCACCTCATGACCGCTGTCAACATCGCCCTCACCCCCCGCACCATCGACCCGTCGATCGATCACGAGATCCGCGCGATCGTGGAGGGCTCCCAACCCGGTGAGACCTGCAACACCGACCTCGCCACCGCGCCGTGGAACTTCGACGCGGTGCCCGGCTACGGTCCCGGCGCGTCCGAGCGCGACGTCATCCCTACCGGCTCGCCGCGCCAGGGCGAGCTGCCGCGCGAGTACCGCGAGGCGAGCGAGACAGAGCTCGATGCGCGCATCGTCGCGGCGAAGAAGACGCTCGGTGACCGCGTCGTCGTGCTGGGCCACTTCTACCAGCGCGAAGAGGTCGTCCGTCACGCCGACTACGTCGGGGACTCGTTCCAGCTCGCCAACGCCGCGAAAGCACGAACGGATGCCGAGGCCATCGTGTTCTGCGGCGTGCACTTCATGGCCGAGACCGCCGACCTGCTCTCGGGACCCGATCAGGCCGTCATCCTCCCCAACCTCGCGGCCGGATGCTCGATGGCCGACATGGCCTCGATCGACGAGGTCGAGCAGGCCTGGGAGGAGCTCACCGACGTCTACGGCGACCTCGACACCCCGGATACCGAGGGCCTGCTGCCGGTGATCCCGGTCACCTACATGAACTCCTCCGCCGCCATCAAGGGATTCGTCGGACGCCACCACGGCATCGTGTGCACCTCGTCGAACGCCCGGACGGTGCTCGAGTGGGCGTTCGAGCGCGGCCGTCGCGTCCTGTTCTTCCCCGACCAGCACCTGGGGCGCAACACCGCCAAGGCGATGGGCGTCCCCCTCGAGCGGATGCCGATGTGGAACCCCCGCCGACCCCTCGGCGGCAACGACGAGACAGCTCTCGAGGACGCGCGCGTCATCCTGTGGCACGGGTTCTGCTCCGTCCACCGGCGCTTCTCGGTCGCCCAGATCGACAAGGCCCGCGCCGAGCACCCGGGGGTGCGCGTCATCGTGCATCCGGAGTGCCCCATGGAGGTCGTGGACGCCGCCGACGAGTCGGGCTCGACCGACTACATCCGCAAGGCGATCGAGGCTGCCACCGAGCCGACGACCTTCGCGATCGGCACCGAGGTGAACCTCGTCCAGCGGCTCGCGGCCGAGCATCCGCAGCACGAGATCTTCTGCCTCGACCCGGTCGTGTGCCCCTGCTCGACGATGTACCGTATCCACCCCGGATACGTGGCCTGGGTGCTCGAGTCCCTCGTTGCCGGGGAGGTCGTCAACCGCATCACGGTGCCCGACGAGGTCGCCGATCCCGCCCGGGTCGCCCTCGAACGGATGCTCGCAGCCAAGCCTCCGGGAGCTCCCGCCGCTGCCTGGGAGCAGGCGTCATGACATCCCCCGCGCACGTGATCGTCGTCGGAAGCGGGATCGCGGGCCTGACTGTCGCCCTTCACGCCGCCGCCAGCGGATGCCGCGTGACCGTCGTGACCAAGGACGTGCTCGAGCACGCGAACACCCGCTACGCGCAGGGCGGGATCGCCGGGGTCATGTTCGACGACGACCGCGTGGAGGACCACATCCGCGACACCCTCGTTGCGGGCGCGGGCCTTGGTGACGAAGCCGCCGTGCGGGTGCTCGCGACCGAGGGGCCCGCCCGCATTCGCGAGCTCGTCACGCTCGGAGTCGCCTTCGACCGCGACGAGCACGGGGAGTTCCGCAAGGGCCTGGAGGCGGCACACTCCTACCCGCGCATCCTGCACTCGGGCGGGGATGCGACCGGCACCGAGATCGAGCGGGCCCTCGTTGCTGCCGTACGCGCGACGGCAGCAACCGTGATCGAACACGCCTTCCTCGTCGACCTCGTCGTGGAGGGCGGGCGCGTGCGCGGCATTCGGATCCTGCGGACCTCGCGGGACGGTCACGGGGACGCGCTCGAGACCCTGCGAGCGGATGCCGTCGTGCTGGCCACCGGCGGGATCGGCGAGCTGTTCGCGCACTCGACCAATCCCGCTGTGGCCACCGGCGACGGCATCGCCGCGGCGCTTCGCGCGGGTGCGGCGGTCGCGGATCTCGAGTTCGTCCAGTTCCACCCGACCGTGCTCGCCGCCGGCGACGCATTCCTGGTGTCCGAGGCGGTACGCGGCGAAGGCGCTGTTCTGATCGACGAGGATGGGCGCCGGTTCGTGTTCGACGATCACCCGGACGGGGAGCTTGCCCCCCGCGACGTCGTCGCCCGGGCGATCGCCCGGGTCATGCGGCAGCAGGACGGTAGGCCCGTACTGCTGGATGCCACCGGCATCCACTCGACGGATGCCGATATGCGCGCCGCGTGGCTGCGCGAGAGGTTCCCGACGATCGACGCCGCAATGCGTGAGCGGAACCTGGACTGGGCGCGGACTCCGGTGCCGGTCACCCCTGCCGCCCATTACCTCATGGGCGGGATCGTCACCGATCCCGACGGCCGCTCGTCGCTGCCGGGACTGTACGCGGTGGGCGAGGCCGCCCGCACGGGAGTCCACGGCGCGAACCGGCTCGCATCCAACTCCCTCCTCGAGGGAGCCGTCTTCGGGGCGCGCGCCGGAGACACGATCGCCGCGGATGCCGCATCCGGCGCATGGCCGCCGTTCGTCTGCCCGCCGCCCGCCCCGGCGGCGACCACCAGCTCGGCCGCGGACAGCTCGCGGCCGACATTCTCCCGCGCCGCACTGCAGGAGCTCATGTGGGAGTGCGCCTCGCTCGTCCGCGACGAAGCCGGCCTCGCACACGCCGCCGGCGTGATCGCCGGGTGGCGCTCACAGGCGCGATCTGCCCGTACCGAGCGCGAATACGAGGACGAGAATCTGCTTCTGGTCGCCGAGCACGTCGTCGCGGCGGCACGCCGACGAACAGCCTCGGCTGGGGCCCACTATCGGCGCGACGCCGAACTCGCGGCGGTGGGCTGATGCTGACGCGGCCCGAGATCGAACGCGTCGTCGCGGCGGCGCTTGCCGAGGACGCACCGTGGGGCGATGTCACGGCAGAAGCCTTCGTGCCCGCCGCAGCGCAGGCCCGAGCCGAGCTCGTCGCGCGTGAAGCCGGCACCTTCAGCGGCGGCGACGTCTTCGCTGCCGCGTTCGCCCTCACGGATGCGGCGATCGCCGTGACGGTCCATGTCGCGGACGGCGACACCTTCGCGGCCGGCGACGTGCTCGCGACCGTCACCGGTCCCGCGCGCGGTGTGCTCACGGCCGAGCGAATCGGACTCAACTTCGTGCAACGGATGTCGGGGATCGCGACGCTGACCTCGCGATATGTCGCGGCAGTCGCCGGCACGGGCGCGCGCATCGCCGACACGCGCAAGACGACCCCGGGGCTGCGCGCGATCGAACGTCACGCGGTGCGTTGTGGCGGCGGCCACAACCACCGGCACTCGCTCTCGGATGCCGTCATGGTCAAGGACAACCACCTCGCGGTCCTCACCACTGCGGGGACCTCGATCACCGACGCGCTGCGCTCGGGTATGCAGAGCGTTCCGCACACGATGCGCGTCGAGGTCGAGGTCGACCGGCTCGAGCAGATCCCGGCGGTCCTTGCCGCGGGAGTCGACATCATCATGCTCGACAACTTCGCCCTCGACGACCTGCGCACAGGCGTGGCCCTCATCGCCGGGCGGGCGGTGGTCGAAGCATCCGGCGGCGTGTCTTTGGAGACCGTCGAAGCCATCGCCGCAACCGGGGTCGACGTCGTCTCGGTCGGTGCGCTGACGCACTCGGCCCGCGCGATCGATCTCGGTCTGGACATCCGCGTCGACGCCGCGCCCGAAGCCGCCACGTCGTGAGCATCCGTTACCTCGACAACGCGGCGACAACGCCCGTGCGTCGCGAGGTCCTCGAGGCGATGACCCCGTATCTCACGTCGCACTTCGGCAACCCGTCGAGCCACCACACGATCGGCGAGCAGGCGGCTCGTGCACTGGCCGACGCCCGAGCTCGCATCGCCGCAGTCCTGGGGATGCGCTCCACCGACATCGTCTTCACCTCGGGCGCCACGGAGGCCAACAACCTCGCGATCAAAGGGGTCGCCATCGCCGCGCAACAGCGTCGTGGCGCCCGGCACATCGTGACCACCCCGATTGAACACGAGTCGGTGTTGGCCTCGATTGACTACCTCGTCCGGATCCACGGATTCGACGCGAGCCTCGTCCCCGTCGACGCGACGGGACGGGTCGACCCGACGGCGGTGGCCGACGCGCTGCGCGATGACACCGCGATCGTGAGCATCGGCTACGCGAACAACGAGATCGGCACGGTTCAGGATGTCGCGGGCCTCGTCCGGGCCGTCGGGGGACGCGCTCCGCTGCATCTGGATGCGGTGCAGGCCGCGGGCTGGCTCCCGCTGGCCGCCACCGGCGCGGACGCCGTGTCGATCGCCGGTCACAAGATCGGCGCTCCCAAGGGGATCGGTGTGCTCGGCATCCGCGCCCGCATCCCGCTCGAGCCGGTCTTGCACGGCGGCGGACAGGAGCGCGAGCGGCGCAGCGGCACGGAGAACGTTGCGGGTGCGGTCGGACTCGCGCGCGCGCTCGAGCTCGCGGAATCCGAGCGCGCCTCGGGCGCCGCGCGGGTCGCGGCGATGCGGGACGAACTGATCACCGGAGTGCTCGAGCGGATCCCGGTCGCGCGATTGACCGGCCATCCGATGCATCGCCTCCCGGGAACGGCGAGCTTCACATTCGCCGGCGTGAACGGTGAGACTGTGCTGCTCGAGCTCGAACGGCGGGGACTTGTCACCTCCAGCGGCTCCGCCTGTGCGGCGGGCAGCGACGAGGCCTCCCACGTGCTTCTCGCCCTGGGCGTCCCTCCCGACCAGGCCCGCACGGCCGTGCGCGTGACCTTCGGGCACGATGCCGAGGGCTCCGTCGCACCCATCGTGGATGCGATAGAGGCAGCGGTCGCAGCCGTAAGATCCGGGGTATGACAGACCCGGCGATCACCGTGATCGTTCCGGGCCTTGATGTGGCCCCCTACGTTCCGGCCGCGCTCGACTCGCTTCGACGTCAGACCCGCAGCGACTGGCGAGCGGTCCTCGTCGATGACGGATCAGTCGATGCGACAGGAGACCTCTTCGCGGATGCCGCAGCCCGCGATGACCGGTTCCAGGTTGTGCGGCAGCCTCGCACGCGGGGCCTCGGGGCGGCACGCAACGCAGGTCTCGATCTCGTGACGACGCCGTTCGTCGGGTTCCTGGACGCCGACGACGAGTTCACGCCCCGAGCCCTTGAGCGCATGATCGGAACACTCGAACGCACCGGGAGCGACTTCGTCATCGGCGCCTACACGCGACTGCGGCCGGAAGCCGACGGCACCTACCGCGAGGGCTCCGTCCAACCGTGGGTCGTCGCCGCAACGGCCCCGGAGCGCCACCGCGTCCGACTGAGTGAGCATCCGGCGGCGACGGGGAGCATCGTCGCCTGGGCGAAGGTCAGCCGCGCGCACGTCTGGGACACCCTGCGCTTCCCCGAGGGCCGCCTGTATGAAGACCAGGTCGTCGCGCAACGGATGCTGGTCTCGGCAACCGCGTTCGACACGATCCCCGACGTGGTGGTGCGGTGGCGGATGCGCCCCGACGGCTCCTCCATCACGCAGCGTGAGTCGGATCTCACCGTGCTCCGCGACTGCCTGGACGCGATGGCCGCCGGTCTGGAGGTCCTCGCAGACCACGACGGGGCCTACCGTGCGCGGCGAGATCTCATTCACGCGATGGACCTCCCGCGCCTTCGCGGTATCGCGGCCAACCACCCTGATCCGCAGTACCGCGACCTGCTGAGGGCGTTCGAGGCACGCCTGGATCACGTCGCCACAGATGACACCGATAGGGTGTGAACATGACTGCGAACGACGGCGCCGGCACCGGACGCGAAGACCTCGACGCGCTTCGCAAGGAGATCGACGAGTTGTCGTCGATCCCCGAGGAGCAGCTCATCTCGCCCACGCCGGCAGACCTCTTGGAGGACGAGCCCACGCCGCATCCGACCAACGCCATCGGGTCGGAGCAGTGGGACAAGTCGGTGGACGAGGAGACCCTCGACGACTGAGTCGCCTCGACGGGCGAAACTCCTTCCCCCGCTGGGGAATCGAATGTCGGCTCCGGCCGTTAGGGTGAATGCCGCCACCGAGCGTGGCTCAATGACGCCTGTGTTGTCGGTGTCTCCCCGGTGAAACCGGCTGACGACACGTGCCTGGATAGTGAGGAACCGCCCCGTGGCAGCGATCAACGCGACTCCGCAGACCGGATCGATCCCGACGCCGGCCGCAGCTCCTGCGCCGGCGTCGCGCGGCATGAATCTGCGCCCCGAGGAGAGCCGCATCATCTGGCTCCTGCTCGCCGCTGCCTTCGTCGCAATCCTGAACGAGACCACGATGGGCGTCGCGATTCCGCACCTGATCGTCGACCTCGGTATCACGGGTGTTGCCGCGCAGTGGCTGACCACAGCGTTCATGCTCACGATGGCCGTCGTCATCCCTATCAGCGGCTTCCTGCTGCAGCGCTTCACGACCCGCCAGGTGTTCCTGGCAGCGATGACCCTCTTCTCGACGGGAACCGCTGTCGCGTTCGTCGCTCCGGGCTTCGAGGTGCTCTTGGCGGCGCGCGTGATCCAGGCGTCCGGTACGGCGATCATGATGCCGCTGCTGATGACGACCCTCATGACCATCGTGCCGCCGCACGCGCGCGGGCGGATGATGGGACGCGTCAGCATCGTCATCGCCCTCGCCCCCGCGATCGGGCCTTCGCTGTCGGGACTGATCCTCGACTCGCTGGGTTGGCACTGGATCTTCGGGATCGTGCTGCCCATCTCGATCGCTGCTCTGGTGGCCGGCGCGATCTGGGTCCGCAACCTCGGTGAGACGACGCGAGCGCCGATCGACGTGCTCTCGGTGATCCTGTCGGCATTCGGATTCGGCGGTCTCGTCTACGGGCTCAGCCAGATCGGTGGCGCGGCCAGCCATGGTGGGACGGAGGCCGACGCGGCCGCAGAGGCGGGTTCGACGATGACACTGGTGATCGCAATCGCGATCGGCATCATCGCGCTCGCGCTGTTCGTGTGGCGCCAGCTCGTGCTGCAGCGCAAGGACGATGCGCTCATGGATCTGCGTGTGTTCCGTTCCCTGAACTTCTCCCTCTCGATCGCCCAGATGGGTGTGCTGTCGATGGCCTTCTTCGGCGCGATCACGGTCCTGCCGCTGTATCTCAGCCAGGCAGTCGGGGCGACGGCTCTCGAAAGCGGCCTCCTGCTGCTGCCCGGTTCGCTCGCTATGGGGTTCGCCGGACCGATCGTCGGTCGGATCTATGACGCATCCGGCACGCGAGTCCTGCTCGTGCCCGGCGCGATCCTTGCCGTGGCGGCTCTGTGGGCATACGCGACCTACGGCGCGGGCACCTCGATCTGGGTCATCCTCGTCACCCAGATCGTGCTCTCGCTCGGTCTCGCCCTCTCGTTCACGCCGCTGTTCACGGCCTCCCTCGCTTCTCTCCAGCCGCGCTTCTACTCCTACGGCTCGGCCGTGCTGGGGACTGTCCAGCAGGTGGCTGGAGCGGCGGGTGTCGCGGTCATGGTGACCACGATGTCGGCCATCGCCGCCTCCGCGGTCGAGGCGGGCGTTGCGGCAGACGAAGCCGCCGCAGCCGGGGCGCGGGGCGCCTTTCTCGTCTCGGCGATCGTGGCGCTTCCGATCCTTGTGGGCGCGTTCCTCATCCGTAAGCCCGCGGATCAGCCGGAAGGCGCCATCCCCGCGCACTGACCCCGTAGCGAGTGGGTCACTCGCGTGCAAGCCCCTGCCCCGCGCTGGTCAGGTTGCCTACCGTCGTGTGCGTACGAACTCACGCACAACTGAGTACGAACTCTCGCACAACGGAGGATCCCCATGTCGCATCTCACCGGCACCACTGTCGCGTTCCTGGTCACCGACGGCTTCGAAGACAGCGAGCTGACCTCACCGTGGGAAGCGGTGACCTCCCACGGAGCACAGGCACGCCTCGTCTCCCCCGCGGGGGACAGTGTGACGGGCAAGAACGGTCATACGCAAAGCGTCGATGTCGACAGCTCCGTTGCGAACGCTGCCGACTTCGACGCTCTGGTCCTGCCGGGCGGCGTCGTGAACGCCGATCATCTGCGCATGGATGCCGCGTCCTGCGGTTTCGCACGGGACTTCTTCGAGCAGCACAAGCCGGTGGGCGTGATCTGCCACGGCGCGTGGACCCTCATCGAGGCGAACGTCGTCGAAGGCCGCACCCTGACAAGCTACCCGAGCCTGCAGACCGACCTCCGAAATGCCGGGGCGCACTGGGTCGACGAGGAGGTCGTCGTCGACCAGGGTCTGGTCTCGAGCCGCACGCCCGACGACCTTCCGGCATTCAACGACAAGCTCGTGGAAGAGATCGGCGAGGGCACACACGCGGGCCAGACCGCCTGAGGGCAGCGCCGGTGAACGCGGCGACCGTCTTCGCCCCCTCCCCCAGCCTCACCGTCACGATCGAGAGCCACGCCTCGGGCGATGACATCCACCTCCACGCGGGAGGCCAGGGCGTGTGGCAGGCCCGGATGCTGACTCTGCTCGGTGTGGACGTCACGCTGTGCGCACTTCTGAGCGGGGAGAGCGGTCTCGTGATCCGCACACTCCTCGAGCGGGAGGGGATCACCGTCGAAGCTGTCGTCCGCGGCGACCACGGGGGCGCGTACGTGCACGACCGACGGGACGGGGAGCGCCGCACGATCGCCGAGCAGCACGCGACAGCACCCGGCCGTCACGAGATGGACGAGCTGTACTCGCTCGCGCTGAGCCGAGGTATCGAGAGCGGGCTCGCCGTCCTCAGCGGCCCGCCGCACGACGAGATCCCCGCGGAGATCTACCATCGGCTCGCCTCCGATCTGCGGCGGGGTGGAGCAACAGTCGTCGTCGATCTCGCGGGTCCACGACTCGATGCCGCGCTGCGCGGGGGTGTGAGTGTTCTGAAGATCAGCGACGAGGAGCTCGCAGCTACCGAGGCGCGCGGTTCAGCGGCCACGGTCACCGAGCGCCTGCACGAGCTGCGCGCGCGCGGCGCGCAGACGGTCATCCTCACCCGGGCCAGCGAACCGGCGCTTCTGCTGGACGCCGAGGGACTCGCGGAGATCTCTGTGCCGCGATTCGAGATCGCCGATCACCGCGGCGCGGGCGACTCCCTCACTGCCGGCGTAGTGGCTGGCATTGCGCGTGGTGAGACCATCCGCGATGCCCTCACGCTGGGCGCCGCAGCCGGCGCGCTCAATGTCACGCGACACGGCTTGGGGACGGGGCACCGCGATGCGATCGAGGGGCTTCGCGAGCACGTGAGCGTTCGCGCGCTCGAGTCCGCTCACACCCCCGCCGATGGCCGCGTTACGCCCGACGAACTCGCTTCCATGACAACCCCCGAAGACACCGCGAACGGGGCGCAGTCCAATGACACGCATCCTGATCACGAACGATGACGGCATCGACGCTGCGGGGCTCGCTCCCCTCGCACGCCGTTTTCGTCGAGTCGGATTCGATCCGGTGATCGCAGCGCCCGCGGCTCAGTCCAGCGGATCGAGCGCGTCGATCATGGCGGCGCGGTCCGATGGGCGCATCCGAGTCGACCGGCGTGAGCTCGCTGGCGCCGACGGTGTGCCGGCGCACGCGGTGCACGCAGGACCGGGTCTGATCGCACTCATTGCCGCCCGTGGCGCGTTCGGGACACCTCCGGACATCGTGATCTCGGGGGTCAATCACGGCGCGAACGTCGGACGTGCCGTGATCCACTCCGGGACGGTCGGCGCAGCGCTCACCGGGGGCTTGCACGGCGCCCGGGCGATCGCGGTGTCGTTGGATGTCGGGCTGGCGCCCAAGACGTTCGCGTGGGAGACCGCTGTCTCCGTTGTGGACGACCTGTTGCCGCACCTGATGGCCGAGCCGGTCGGCACGATCCTGAACGTGAACGTCCCCAACCGGGAACATCCACTCGGGGTGGTCGAGGCTGCCCTCGCGCCATTCGGCATCGTTCAGACGACCCTCGCAGAGCGCGACGAGCACCACATCAGCCTGGCGGTCGAGGATCTCCCGAACACGCCTGAGCCCGGGACGGATGCCGCGCTGCTGGCCGCCGGGTGGGTGACCGTCACGAGCCTCGCGTCCGTCACGGGCGTTCCTCTGACCCGCGGCCTGTCTCACGGGTGATCACGCGGGATCCGCTCAGGTGAGCGAGGGATCGTCCGTTCCGTGCCGGTGGAGGTACTCAGCGGCGTTCTGCCGCCGCTGTGCGAGAACGCGCACGGCCTGCGCTCGGTCCGCGTCATCGTCACGGCAGCGCTCGAGAACGTCGGCGGCGAGGGTGAAGCGGTCCATCCGGTTCTGCAGCAACATGTCGAACGGCGTCGTCGTCGACCCCCGCTCCTGGTAGCCCCGAATCGTGACGCCCCCGGTGAGCGGCCGATCGAACAGCAGTTCCCTGATCAGATGCGGGTAGCCATGGAAGGCGAACACCACAGGGATGCCGACGCCGAAGAGGGCCGCGAACGCATCGTCGTCCAGGCTCTGGGGCTCACCCGGTCGAAGCCGCAGCAGGTCGACGACGTTGACGACCCGCACCCGGATAGCGGGAGCAACGTCCCGCAGCAACGCCGTGGCGGCTACCGCTTCCTGGGCGGGGACGTCTCCGGCGCAGGCGAGGACCACGTCGGGGTCGTCGGCGTCACCGTCCGGCGCGTCGTCATCCCTCGCGGTGGACAGGATGCCGGCGCCGTCCTCGACGAGCCGACGCGCGGCCTCGAGCGAGAACCACTGCGTTTCGGGGTGCTTCCCCGCCACAATGACATTGATCCGGCCCGGTTCGGTCACCGCGCGCTCCATCGTCGCCAGCAGGGTGTTGGCGTCGGCGGGAAGCGAAAGCCGCACGATGTCGGAGCTCTTGCGAGCGGCGAGGTCGAGGAACCCCGGGTCCTGGTGAGTGAACCCGTTGTGGTCCTGACGCCAGACATGACTGGTGAGCAGGTACGTGAAGCTCGCGAGCGGCGCGCGCCACGGGTAGGTGTCCGCAGCTTCGAGCCACTTGGCGTACTGGTTGAACATCGAGTCGACGACATGGACGAAGGCCTCGTACGAGGTGAAGAGGCCATGACGGCCCGTCAGGAGGTAGCCTTCGAGCCACCCCTGGCACAGATGTTCGCTGAGCACCTCCAGCACCCGGCCGTGCGTCGCCAGGTCCTGATCGACCTCCCGGTGACCCTCGTTCCATTGCTTCGCGGTGGCCGACAGTACCCCCTGGGCAAGCCGATTGGAGCGCAACTCGTCGGCGGCGAAGATACGGAAGTCTCGGGGATTTGCTCTCAGCAGGTCGCCGAGCCAGTCCCCCAGGACCGTCGTCGCCGACGCCTCCGAGCCGCTCGGCCCTGCGTCAACGGCCTCCTGGGCAAGAGCAGGGACGGTGAGCTCTCGTCGTCGCAGACCGCCGTTGGCCCGGGGCGTGCCGCTCATCGTCGCCTCCATCGGCCCGGGCACGAGCGCGCGCACCGCGAGCGCGGGCGTGCCCCGCTCGTCGAAGAGCTCTTCCGGACGGTACGAGCGCAGCCACCGCTCCAGCAGCGCCAGCCGCTCCGGCGAGGAGGCGACGTCCTCCAGGGGAACCTGGTGCGACCGCCAGGTCCCCTCGACGGGCTCGCCGTCGACCTCGTCCGGTCCGGTCCACCCCTTGCGTGTCCGCAGGACGATCATGGGCCAGCGCGGCGGAGGGGATGTCGGTGCGCCCCCACCTCGCGCGCGACGCTGGATCTGCGCGATGAGGTCGAATGCACGGTCCATCGCGTGCGCGAGCACGCCGTGGGTCTCGCGCGAGTCGGCCGCGTCGCGAAGGTCGACGACGATCGGTTCATGCCCATGACCGCTCATGAGATCGCGCAGCTGATGCTCGGGCATCCGATCCATCACGGTGGGGTTGTCGATCTTCCAGCCGTTGAGATGCACGATCGGCAGCACGGCACCGTCGGTGCGCGGGTCGAGGAACCCCGTCGACTGCCACGACGCCGACAGCGCGGCGGTCTCGGCTTCACCATCGCCGATCACGCACGCCACGACGAGATCGGGATCGTCCAGGGCCGCACCATAGGCGTGCACCAGCGAGTACCCGAGTTCCCCGCCTTCCTGGATGGACCCGGGAACGTGCGGGGACGTGTGGCTGGGGATACCGCCGGGCGCCGAGAACTGCGCGAACAGGCGGCGCATTCCCTCCTCCGTCCGGGGCGTGTCCGGGTAGGTTGCACTCCAGGTGCCGTCGAGCCAACTTGCCGCGTTCAGGGCGGGACCGCCGTGCCCGGGTCCTGCGATGAAGAGGATCTCCGCCCCGCGCTCCACGATCACCCGGTTCAGGTGGGCGTAGACAAGAGTCAAGCCGGGGACGGTGCCGAAGTGCCCGAGAAGCCGCGGTTTGATGTCGGCCGGCGTGAGAGGCCGGCGAAGCAGCGGGTTCTCGCGCAGATAGATCTGCCCGGCGCTCAGGTACGTGGCCGCTCGCCACCACGCGTCGAGCCTGGCGAAGACATCCGTCCCGTCCTGCTCAGCGATCGTCGCCAGAACTCCACTCGCCATTGCCTGCCACCTCGACATCGTCGTCCGGAACCGGGATGAGGGCGATCGGCACCCCCGGAGAAAGCAAGAGATACGCCTCGCGGCGCATGCCCTCACCGTCGTTCACTCGGAGCCAACTCGACCCGTCGGCGATCCCGTCGGCGACCTCCTGGCGCACCTCCTCGAACTCTCTTCCGCCGACGCTGTAGAGCTCTCCGCCGTAGACGATGTCAATGCGCTTCATGGTTCCCTCCGGGCACGGGGTCGCCTTCCTTCGGTTCGGGCACGACGTACAAGCCGGATGGAGAGTTGGCCGTGTACGCAAGGGCATCGACCCACGCCATGTTCAGCTGCGGACGCCTACCGCCATAGAACTTGTAGACCAGTGAGCACCGCGGGTGGACCCACACCGTGGTGCGGCCGTTGCCGATGCTCGCGTCGTCCTTCCACGTGAAGTGGAAGGCCTCGTTGCGTCTGAGCTTCGTCCCGATGACCACCTGCAGGTGAGCCAACGTCCGATCATCGAAATCGACCTTGACGTTTCCGTCGTAAATGAACTTTCCCATTCCGCTTCTTCTCCCATTGGTGGATGCAGCCCGACGTATCGGGACGCCCCGTGGTGCGGATCTGGTTGACCGTCGCACGGCAAGCGCCGGCGCGCGAGGGTCTTGACCAGGACCCCCGGGACCCCCTATGGCACTGTTCGGACCACTCGTTTCCCGCGGACGATGGCACGCTCCTGGCTAGCGCGCAACCCCCGAACTACTCGACTGTCCCCGGCGTACCGTCACGTCTTGACACGGGGAGGTCTCATGTCCGATTCTAGCCGCTCGTTCTCGCCCGCACAGGTGGCGCGGAACATCCAGCGGATCGTCGCGATCACCGTGGCGGCGTGGCTGGCCGCTGCGGCCTTCGCGGGTATCCTGCCCGGCGCCACGGTCTTCCTCGGGCTCCTCAGCGCCGACCCTCCCCTGACGCTGGCCCGCATCGTCCTCGTCGTCATGCTCCTTGACGGGCTCCGCCGCCCGCCATCCTCGCTGCGTGTCCGCCTCCGGCTCGTCGCGATTGTCGCCGGCGCCTTGGCCGCGATCACGCTCGTGGACCCCCACGGGTTCGGGACACTCGCCCATGGGGTTGCGCTGCCCGAGGTCGCCGTTACCGCGGCCCTCTCGGCGGTATGCCTGGCCACCTCGCTCGTTGAGGAAGGTGACCTCCCCGACGACGTGCTCCCGCGGTGATGCGCTAGCCGGGTCAAGCGGAATGGTCAAGTCCCTGCGCGAGGCCTTCCGACCGGTCATATCGTCGCCCCGTGACTTCACACGACACCCCCCAGGACCCTCGGACCGCCCACACCGCCGACGACTTCCCCGAGCAGGAACAGCAACAGCCCGGGCTGGAGACCGAGATGGCCCCGGTCCCCGACCACGGCGAGCAGACCTACGTCGGGCACGGCCGGCTCGCTGGCCGTCGCGCCCTCATCACCGGCGGCGACTCGGGGATCGGCCGCGCGGTCGCGATCGCGTTTGCTCGCGAGGGAGCCGATGTCGCCATCGCGTCGTTGCCGGAGGAGCACGAGGATGCCGAGCAGACCGTGTCCCTCGTTCGAGACGCAGGAGTGCGCGCGGCGTCGTTCAGCGGTGATGTGCGCGACGAGGCGTTCGCGGAGGAGATCGTCGCCGACACCGTCACCGAGTTCGGCGGAATCGACATCCTGGTCCTGAACGCCGCGTACCAGCGTGACCGCGACAGCCTCGCGGATCTCGAGACGGCAGAGTTCGATCGGACGTTCCGCACGAACCTCTACGGGATGCTCTTTTCCGCGCGGGCCGCCATGGCGCACCTGGGGGCGGGGTCGGCGATCATCGTCACCTCGTCCATTCAGGCCTTCGATCCGTCGCCCGGCCTCGTGGACTACGCGATGACGAAAGCGGCGCAGGTTGCCTTCGTGCGGGCCATGGCACAGGAGCTCGGGCCACGCGGCATCCGGGTCAATGCTGTTGCCCCGGGTCCGATCTGGACGCCCCTGATTCCGGCGACGGATTTCGACGAGGAGAAGCTCACGACCTTCGGAAGCGACACCCCGCTCGGCCGTGCGGGACAGCCCGCGGAGCTCGCAGGGATCTACGTGTACCTGGCCAGCGACGACGCGTCGTACGTGTCAGGCGGTGTCTTCCCCGTGACGGGAGGACGAGCACTGTAACGGGGGACGCGGAAACCGCACCCGTCTCCGCCATCCGTGGCCGGACGGCCACCGACAGAGAAGAGGACATCATGCCTGGACGTCGGAACTCGAGTCTGAAGGATCCCGACCTGTACGAGGAGCTGCGCGACGACGGCGCCTCGAAGCAGAAGGCAGCACGGATCTCCAACGCGGCAGCCAATCGCGGTCGCTCAGACGTCGGTCGAAAGGGCGGCGAGTCAGGAAGCTACGAGGACTGGACCGTCGATGAGCTGAAGAAGCGCGCGAAGGAGCTGGGGCTTTCCGGCTACTCGTCGTTGCGCAAGGGCGAACTCATCGACGCGCTGCGGAACCACTGAGATTGGGCACGGTCTTCACGACCGCGCCCAACACCGCCGCAAGCAGCGACACGAGTTCGGTCGCGAGAACCCCGAGCACCGTGATGATCGCGGCGATGACGCCTGCCCAGATTCCGGCGGTTCGGAGTGCCTTCATGTGCCCAGGCTAGCGCGCTGTCAGTGTGCAGGCGCCGCTACGCCGTCTTCTCGGCGGTGTCAATCCCCGGGGAGAGAGACGCTTCGCGGCTCTACGGTCGCTCTATTGCCCACTTCTCCGGCCGCGTTTCGCGACCGGAGACCGCCCGGAAGCAAGGAGAATCATGCGAGCACCGCGGACCCTGGCGCTGGCTGTCGCCGGACTGACGACGGCCGCGCTGACCCTCTCGAGCTGCGCGGTCGGCACGGCGGGCGCCGGAGATGACAATGCCTCGTACGACAGGGATGCCGAGCTGTCCGGCGAACTGAGTGTCATGGGGTTCTCCGGGGTGGACGAGGTGGCAACGTCGCGCCTCGAGTACACGAAGGGGCTCCTCAGCGGCGTGAATGTCTCGCTCATCGAGGGAGAACTGGACATGCAGCAGTTCCTCTCCGCGGTCGCTACCGGGTCCCCGCCTGCCATCGTCTACGCCAATCGTGATCAGATCGGCTCGCTGGCGGCGCGGGGAGCCATTCTGCCTCTCGACCGTTGTATCGAGGGTGAGCAGATCCCCACCGACTCCTACGTGGATGCGGCGCTGGAGCAGGTCACACTGGGCGGGCAGGTCTACGGGATTCCCGAGTTCAACTCCGTGCAGGTCACGATGGCCAATTCGGCTCTGCTCGAGCAGGCGGGGCTCTCGATCGAGGACGTGAACGGATCCGACTGGGACGCCGTCACGGCCGCGACGGAGACTCTCACGCGCGGCACCGGTGGTTCGCTCAGCGTCATCGGCTTCGACAGCAAACTGCCCGAGTTCTTCCCCCTGTGGGCACGGGCTAACGGGGCGCCGCTGATCTCTGACGATGGCCGAACCGCGATGCTCGACGATCCCGCGGCCGTCGAAGCTCTCGAGTGGGCTGCCGGGATCTACGACGCTCAAGGCGGGTTCAGCGCCGTCAAGGCGTACCGTGACTCGGCGGACTTCTTCGGCAGCGGCAACCAGTTCGCCAGCGGCACGCTCGGGGCGATGCCCATGGAGCAGTGGTACATCAACGTGCTCAACGATGTGTCCCCGGACGCTCCGATGACCTTCGATGCGGTGCGCGACCGCACGGGAGAGCCGCTTGCCTACGCGTCGGGCTCGGCCTGGGCGATCCCTGCGGGCGCCGAGAACCCCGAGGCGGCGTGCCGATTCGCGCGCGGCATGACCTCTCTCGACGCGTGGATGGCCGCGGCCGACGCACGGTTGACGGCGCGCGAGGCGGAGGGGAAGCCATTCACCGGAATCCTCACCGGAAACGCTGAGGCGGATGCGGCGATCCGAGAGCTGACGACGTCCGCGGGGGAACCCTGGGACTCGGGCATCGACGCGATGTACGACGCGAATGACCACACCTTCTCGCTCCCGGCCAACCCCGCCGACGCCGAGTTCGAAACTGCCCTGTTCGACGCGATCAACCGTGTCCTGAACGATCAGGCTGAGCCGGCCGACGCTCTCGCGCAAGCTCAGCGGACCGCGCAGGACGCACTGGACGCGGGATGGGCTGCGATCGACGGGGAGCAGTGAGGTGGCACTGGCCGCCTCCCGGGTCTCGCTCCCGCCACGTCCACCTGACCGCGCACGGTCTCGTCGGCGCGCACGACGCCGGAACGCGGCAGCCGCGTTCCTGTTCCTGAGCCCCTGGCTTCTGGGTTTCGGTGTCTTCACCGCGTGGCCGCTGATCTACAGCGCGTATCTCTCCCTGACCGACTACGACGTGATCAACGATCCTGGCTTCGTCGGCCTCGAGAACTATGTGCAGCTGTTCTCCGACCCGAAGATCGCCCTGGCCCTGGGCAACACGGTGCTGTTCACCGCACTCCAGGTGCCGTTGTACATCATCGTGGCGCTGGTTCTCGCTCTCCTGCTCAATCGCGCGGGGCGTAGCGCCGGGTTCTTCCGCACCGTCTTCTTCCTCCCGAAGATGACTCCCCCCGTCGCCGTCGGCGTTCTGTTCCTGCTGCTGTTCAACGGGCAGAACGGGCTCATCAACGTGGTGTTGGGCTGGTTCGGAATCGACGGTCCGTCGTGGACCACCGACCCGGCATGGGTCAAGCCGGGGCTCATCATCATGAGCCTGTGGACGATCGGGGCCTCTGTGATCATCCTGCTCGCGGCCCTGCGGGGCGTACCCGATGACCTGTATGACGCGGCCAAGATCGACGGGGCCGGATTCTGGCGGCAATCGCTGTCGGTGACTCTTCCCTTGATCAGTCCCGCGATCTTCTTCATCGTCGTCGTCAACACGATCGCCGGACTGCAGACCTTCGATGAGGCATACACGGCGTTCTTCGGCGCGGGCAACACGACCTACAGCAACGACGCCGCCCTGTTCTACGTCATCTATCTGTTCCAACAGGCGTTCGAATTCCTCCAGATGGGCTACGCCTCAGCCATGGCGTGGCTGCTGTTCGCGCTCATCATGCTCGTGACGGTCATCCAGCTCGTGGTCTCGCGGCGGCTGGTCTATTACGAAGCCGAGGACGCACGATGACCCAGGTCCTTCCGCCGCCGAGCGAGTCCGAGACGGATGCGCAGAAAGCCCCCGGTGCCGGGGCGGTTGAGCTGTGGACCTCGGCCGATACCGACGGAAGGCCCGACGAGCGTCCACGCACCCGTCGCCCTCAGGGGTTCGGTCGGCGGCAGCCACGAGCGCGCGCCTCCCGGATCGGCATCACCGCGGCCCTGACGGTGCTCGCCGGCATCTTCGCCTACCCCTTCATCTGGCTCGTCAGCGCATCCTTCAAGCCCCGCGGCGAGGTCTTCGACAATGCGCTCATCCCGAAGACCTTCACGCTCGAGAACTACATCACCGTGTGGCAGGAGGCGCCCCTGGCGTTGTGGATCCTCAACACCGTGATCGTCACGGTTCTTGCAGCGGTCGCCGTCACCGTCTCGAGCGCGATGGTCGCGTGGGGATTCTCCTACTACCGGTTCCCCCTGCGGGGTCTGCTGTTCGGACTGGTCCTGGCGACCATGATGCTGCCCGGCGCCGTCACAATGATTCCGACGTTCCTCATCTGGAACTCGCTCGGAGCCGTGGGCACTCTCTATCCGCTGTGGGCGCAGAACCTCTTCGGCAGCGCGTTCTACATCTTCCTGCTGCGACAGTTCATGCTCGGGCTACCGCGGGACCTGTTCGATGCGGCGCGCGTCGACGGCGCGAACGCGTGGACAGTGTTCTGGCGGATCGCACTCCCCCTCACGCGCCCTGCGCTGGCCGTGACGATGGTCTTCGAGGTTCAGGCGGTCTGGACTGACCTCATGCGGGCGCTCATCTATCTGCGGGACTCGACGACGTTCACGATTCCCCGGGGCCTGAAGTGGCTCGTGGACGCCTACGGCTTCGGCGGCGAGTGGCACTGGGAGATCATCGTCACCGCCAGTGTGATCGCGACGATCCCGATGATCGTGGTGTTCTTCTTCGCTCAGCGTCAGATCATCGATGGAGTCAGCGCCGGCGCCGTCAAGGGATGAGCGCCCGCGATCACAGTTCGAGCGGCCAGGGGTCGTCGGGGGCTGCTCCCTGCGCGCCGTCGAGTCGCGCGGTGCGCCGCTGAATCTCCTCGAGCGCCGCATGATCGGGCTCGACAGTGATGCCGCCCGCGACGGATTCGACGATGAACGCGGTTGCCTCGCTGAGGAGCAATGTGGCGCTCACCCGGTTGCCCTCCGCGCTCACCGCGGGCACCGTGATCGCATCCGCGGTCTGGTGCTCGCTGAGCACACGGGCGTAATCGATCAGGGCTTGGGCCGTGTCGTCGTGCATGAACAGCGACCTACCGGCGTAATGCACATGCTTCATACGCCCAGAACCTACGCGGGATCACCGGTGATGCGGCAGGCGGTTGACAACCGCGCGCGCGACACTCATCGTCCGGCAGCGAGCGTTCAGCGCTCGCCGAGAGCCCGGGTCGCCTCCGCCGGAAGGACGCGTACCGGGATCACCACGACATCCTGGACCTTCCAGTCTGCTGCCACCAGCTGCTCATGGGCGTCGTCCAACTGGGACAGGGTGACTCGGCCGCGGCGGGGAACGACGAACGCCTCGATGTGGAAGACCTGCCCCATGTCCCGCATGCGTATCGCCGCATCCGCGACCCACGGGAGGGAACGAAGCCGTGCCGCGCACTCCGCAGCAAGCGGATGGACCCGTGCGTCGTCCGTGGAGCGCGCCCGCTGATCCATGAGGTCAACGATCGCGCCGCGAGAGTTGGTCCACCCGTCGCGGACGATCCCGAGCGAGATGAACAGCGCCGCAGCCCCGTCGAGCCACCACCATCCGATCCCCACGCCGAGCACGCCGACGATGGTCGCGGCATTGCTGGTCCAATCGGCCTTGGCCATGTCGGCATCCGCGGCCAAGACCTTGTTGTGAAGGGTTTGGGCGAGCCGCGCCTTGGCGCGCCCGTAGAGGGGCGGGACAGCGGCAATGAGCGCCATGAACGCGATCATGATCCAGCCGAGCCAGATGGTGTGGCCGGCGATCCGCACCGTTCCGATGGCCGGATGCTCGCCCGTGATCAGACCGATGACGGACTGGGTTGCGAGCGAGCCGCCGACGCCGAGCAATGCAACGCCGGCCACGAGGTGACCGACCCCCATGATGCGGTGGTACCCGAAAGGGAAGGCCTTGTTCGGGCGCCGACGCACAAGGATCAGACCGAGCAGGAACGAGATCTGCGGCAGCAGCGAGAGCATGTCTTCGATCCACGCGGTGCGCATGGCCTGCGAGCCGCCCAGGATGAACGCCATCAGGGTGATCGTCACGACGGTGAAGCCCATCGTGAACCACTCCCATCGCACCGCCGCACGCAGCGCGGTCTGCTGCTGCTCGGGAAGGTCGGTGCGACCGAGAGTCCTCACGGCGCGACTCCGTCGAGGTAGGTTTCGAGCGTCAACTGAAAGCGGTTCTCCCCGAGCGGAAGAAGAACGACGAACGACTCGCCGGACGGCAACCAGTACTCTCTGGTCACGCTGGCACGGTCCATCCACGGCGTGTGGGTACTCATCCCGCCGATCGCCACGTCGAGAACGCCGCGCTCGAGCGCATCAACCAACTGCTCCTCGCTGCCGATCGACCAGCTGACCCGTGCGCCGAGCTCGGTCGCGAAGCTCTCGATGAGCTCAGGAAGGGGCCCGGATACCTCATCCCCGGCGATGACGACCATATCGCCGGCCGCGGAGGCCCCGGCCCGGAGCACGCCGTGCCGCACGCGGTCGGTCGTGCCGTCGGGGTCGGCGGGAATGCTGCATCCGACGAGCGCGACGCACAGCACAGCTCCCAGGCAGAGCAGCCACGCGCGCTTCAGGGCGCGGGATACGGCCTGGCCCGTAGCGTGCGCGCGAGATGAGCCGCGTTCATCGCCACCGTCTTCGCCGTCGTCACGACGTTCTCGGGGGTCTGATCCAGATCCTTGAAGTCGGTCGAGTGCATTGCTTCGCCGTTCCAATACAGACCTCCCTGGCTGGGCACCGTGAAGCCCACGTCGTTGAGCGCCTGGAACGCGTTCGCGATGATCGCGTGCGCGCCGTCCTCGTTGCCCGTCACGACGACGACGGCGACCTTGCCGGCCAGCACAGCCCGGCCCTCGTCATCCGTCTTCGAGATCTCGGCGTCGAGCCGCTCGATGACCCGCTGCGCGACGCTGGACATGTGGCCTACCCATGTGGGGGTGGCGAGGATGAGGATGTCGGCAGCCATGATCTGCTCGCGAACCCGCGGCCACTCATCCCCGTCGCCCATGTCGGCTTCCACCCCGGGTCGGATGTCGAGATCGACCACGCGCACCCGCGAACTGGTCACGCCCTGGTCCGTCAGCGCATCCATCACCAGCTCGCTGAGCAGTTCGGTGCTCGACGCGGCGGGCGATGGCTTGAGGGTGCAGTTGAGCGCGATGGCGCGCACGGTCGTGTCAGTAGTGGCGTCCGTCATACCGGCCAGTCAACCGGCCGCCGAGTGAGCCGTCTCGGGCCTTGACAGGGCTGCGCTCACCGTACTCTTCACGGTGCGCGAGGACTGTCAAGCCCCCCTGACAGCGGGGAGGGGCATCCGTATCGTGCGGAGGGTTTTCGTTCGCCGCGTCACCCGGCGCTGCGAACCCCACCCGTTGAGGAGGCGAAATGGATGACGGACTGACCATCGACTGGACAGTGATGCCGACCTACAACACCATCATGGCTGTCGCCGCCGGGGCCGGCCTGCTCTCGATCGTCCTGCTCGGTTGGCGGGTCTCGCGCGGGCAGGCGTTCTCGGCCGAAGGCCACGCCGTGAACTTCGGGGTGCTCGGAGCGATCCTGACGATCACGGGAGCGCACATGACCCTCACCTGGCCGTTCGCTGCCTATTTCCCGTTCGACAACATCATCTTCGGGGAGCCGAGCCTGGCGCTGGGCGTCCTGCTGCTGGCGGCCGCGATCGTGCTGTGGCGCAGGCGCACAGCCCTGGGCGAGGCGGAACGACCCGGCGCGGCACTCGCCGCGGTGGCCGCACCGCTCGCGATCATCATCGTCGGCCTCGGGCTCTCACTCATCGCGATCGCCGCCGCCGGCATCGCCTTCCAACTGTTTACCGCACCGCCCGAAGAGCCGCTGACCGGCTTCTTCGCGCAGTGGCCGTGGGTCGAGACAATCTTCATCTCGGGTCTGTACGCGATCACCGGCCTCGGCGCGCTGACCTTCCCGCTCGCGGCACGCGACACCGGTCGGGGGCGAGCCGGCACCGCGGCACAATACGTGACCGGGATCGCCCTGGGCCTGTCGGGAATCGCGTTCCTGCTCTTCGGAGCGCTGAACTTCTACACGCACATCGGCCTCATCGTGAACACGATGTGAGGACAACGAGACAACGGGACGACGCCGGGTCAGTCCCAGTCGAGGTAGTCCTCGATGGGCCAGGCAGTTTCCCCGACGTGGGTCAGGGGAAAGAGGTCACGCGCACCGTCGATCGTGACGACGCTGACCCGCTCCGGCGCGGTCGCGCGAAGCGCCTCGGCGTTCGCGGGCGGCATCACCTCATCCATCGCGCCTTGGATCACGAGGATCGGGATCGCCGGGGGCAAGGGGATCCCCTCCGTTCGCGACCACTCCGCCCGCGCGGTGCGCTGCATTGCCACGAGTTGCGTGTTCCGCGCCGAGGCGGGGATCTCCGATGTGGCCGGCGACGCATCCACGCCGGTCTCGACGCCGAGCAGAAGCAGACCCGCAGCGCGTGTCGGGTGGTCGATCGCAACTGAACGAGCGACAGTCCCGCCGAAGCCGTGCCCACCTACCCACGGGCACTCGAGCCCGAGATGATCCATGACATCGACCACATCCTGAGCGAGCTCGCGCATCGTGACGCTCGCTCCCGGTTCGGGGCGACGGGCACCGATCCGCACGACACGGAAGTCCTCCTCCGTGAGCGCCTCGGCGAGCGGACCCAGGTAGGCGATGTTGAGTCCCTCACCCGGAACCAGCACGAGCGAGGGTCCATCTCGACGATCATCCGCGTATGGAATCGCCCGCCCGTCGGGCTCGAACGTCTCGGTATCGGCCATCCGTCTCAGTCCTCTCGCGGTGGGTGCCTGTCGTCGCGCCGTCGGGAGGGGAGTCCCGGCGCGGCGTGCATCCTGGACGACCCTAACGGACTCGCGTGAGCGATGCCGCAGGGTTCGTCCAGGGCGCCGACGTGATCGTCAGCGCTCCGAGAGTCGCAGCAGCAATTCCGCCGTGAGGTAACGAGCGCGACCCAGCGACGAACGAGGATCGTAGCCGAGCTCTTGGGTGAGCGCCCCGTGCCGCGCCTGTACCGTCGAATGATGCATGCCGAGCGCGGCGGATGCGGCGCGCAGACTTTCGGTGTTGACCAGGGCGTCGAGGATCTCGCGGGAGCGCCGTGGGAGACCCGCGAGCACGGTGACGTCTTCGGGCGGGGCAGCCGGATCGAACGCCTTGGCAACGAGCAGGAGAGCGCCGAGTTCGCCGGCATCGACCATCGGGTGCGCGGAGTCGGTGAGGCGGAGAGCCGTCGTCGCCGCGTCCCACGATTCCGGCAGTCGGTCGGCAGACACCCACGGGCCCACCCCTCCGCGCGCGGGCGCTGCCCGGGTGCCGTCATCGAGGAGGACTCGGACGATACCCGCCGCGGCGGTCAGCGGCACCGAACCGGGTGCGTCGTCGTCAAGCGGCAAGGCAACCGCGCGCACACGCCGCGAGCCATCCATCCGGAGGCGCGCGAGTGCAGCGACGCGATCGACCAACGGGCGATCGGCGTCGACGACGATTTCCACCGCCGCGTCAGGCTCGTGGCGGGCGAGAGTCAGGGTCACCGCAAGCGCAAGCCGCTCGACCACCATCTCGTCGCCGACGATGTGCGTGTCACCGCGTTCCAGCCACACGCGGCCACCCGGGATGCCCCGCGTCGGCGCCTGGATCACCGGATCACCGTCGACGCGCCGACCGGACGGGTCACGGCGCTGAACTCGGTCGTGGTGCACAATGCCCGCGGTGACTCCGGACAGGGTGGCCGCAGCCCGCAGGAGTGCATCGATCCCGGCTCCCGCGCCGACGAGGGCGTCGAAGTACGTGATGACCTTGAGTGTCTCGCTCACCTCGGGATCGAGGGCCGTGATGCGGCCAACGAGCTCTTGCATACGCCTCACCTGCCTCGGAGTCCTCCGCGATGAGGCTCCGCGCTCACCCTAGCCCGCCGGGCGAACGCGGGGCCACCGCGGGTGCTACCGGGCGAGGAGCCTGGCCACCCACGCGTCGCGAGCGGCGATCATCGCCTGCGCGATTGCGGACTGGGGCGCCATCTGGTCGAAGCCATGGAACCCACCGGGCCACACGTGCAACTCGGCCTGTACGCCCGCGTGCCAGAGGGACGTCGCGTAGGCGACGTCCTCGTCGCGGAACACCTCGACCGACCCGCAGTCGATGAACGCAGGCGGGAGACCCGACAGGTCGGTCGCCCGGGCGGGCGCAGCGTAGATCGAGACGTCGTCGGTCCCGCGACGGTCGCCCAGGAGTGCCGACCACCCGGTCACATTGCTCGTGCGGTCCCACACGCCGACGCCGTCGACCTGGGCTGTCGACACCGTGGCATCGCGGTCATCGAGCATCGGGTAGATGAGCACCTGACCGACCAGCGCGGGGCCCCGACGGTCCCGCGCGAGGAGGGCGGTGCCCGCCGCGAGACCACCGCCCGCACTCGCACCGGCGATGATGAGCCGTTCGGGGTCGATACCGAGCTCTTCGGCGTGATCCGCCGTCCACACCAGGGCCGCGTAGCAGTCCTCCACCGGGTACGGGTCGGGGAACTCTGGCGCGAGACGGTACTCGACGGTGACGGCGACGGCGTCGTGCTCCACGACCCACGCGAGGACTCCGCCGATACCCGTGAAGCGGTCACCGATGATCATGCCGCCGCCGTGTGTATGAAAGATGCCGGGGCCGGGGCCAGCGTGGCCGATCTTTCGCAGGACGCTCACGTCGATGAGGTCGCCCCCGTGACCGGGAATCGTGTGGTCGACGCGTTCAACGCCGGCCTCGGCGAGGACATCCTCGATCGGGACAGCACCGGGGAGCCCCTGCCGGAGCATCGGGATCATCTCCGGCGTGATGGCCGGGGGCAGCATGTCGGCCAGGACGGCCAGCACCGCCTCCAGCTCGGGGTCGAACGGCGGGCGTGCGAGCGTGGTTGCCATGGGAACTCCTTTGTTCTCCGACGGAATAGGGTTGTGCCCCCAAGGATCCATCGTCGAAGACGTCATTGCGACCGCCGAACGCGGCGGATCAGAGGTCCTGGACCCGCCATGCGGCGCGCGTGCCCGCATCGCGGGAGACTCTGCTACGGACCGGGGCTCCATCCCTGCTCATGCATTCTCGCGAATCGGTCGATGAGGAGATCCGGCGCAAACGCGACTCTGCATCCTCGTCGCACGCCGCGACCGGATGCGCGCCCGCAGCGCGTTCTGCCAGGGAACGCGGCCTGCGGGCACATCGATTCTCGCCACGCGCCGGTCGAGCATGCCACCGATCAACTCTTCGCGGTTCGCGACGTGCTTGTAAAGCGCCGTCGCCGTGACCCTGAGCGAGTCCGCGACCCTCCGCATGCTGGTGGCATCGAGCCGGACCTTGTCCGCCAGGTCGGCCGCGGCATCCTCGTCGGACAGGGCCTTGGTCACAGCGTGAACACCGTCATCCTGGCCTGGCTGCTGCTCGATGCCCGCGCCGTCCCTCGTGCGCTGGCATTGCCGAAGAGGCCGGGGCGAGCTGATACCGGCCGGAGCATGGTGCGCGGCGAGTCCGGCACGGACATCGACCTGGGAAGGGTGGACCAGACAGACACGAGCTTCGGACAGTGTCACCAAGATCGGAGGATTCACGCGCAGTCTTCCGAGTTTGGTGACATTCTCCGAAGTTCATGAGCGGATGCCGGGGACTCTCGCCCGGGCGAAACTCAATTGTTGAAGCGGAACTCCACGACGTCGCCGTCCTGCATGACGTAGTCCTTGCCCTCGAGGCGCGCCTTGCCGCGCGCGCGGGCCTCGACGACCGACCCCGCGTCGACGAGGTCGGCGAACGAGATGACCTCGGCCTTGATGAAGCCCTTCTCGAAGTCGGTGTGGATGACGCCCGCCGCCTGCGGGGCCTTCCAGCCCTTCCCGATCGTCCAGGCACGCGCCTCCTTCGGCCCCGCAGTGAGGTACGTCTGCAGCCCCAGGGTGTCGAAGCCGATCCGGGCGAGCTGGTCGAGCCCCGACTCCTCCTGCCCCGTCGAGGCCAGCAGCTCCGCGGCATCCTCGGGGTCGAGGTCGATCAGCTCGGACTCGATCTTCGCGTCGAGGAAGACGGCCTTCGCGGGAGCGACGAGGGCTTCGAGCTCGGCCTTGCGGGCGGCATCCGTGAGCACCGACTCGTCGACGTTGAAGACGAAGATGAACGGCTTGGCGGTGAGCAGTCCCAGTTCCCGGATGGGGGCGAGGTCGATGCCGGATGCCGACAGCAGCGCGCCGCGCTCGAGCGCGTCCTTGGCGGCCAGGGCGGTCTCGAGCACGACCGGCTCGGTCTTTCTGCCCTTGACCTCCTTCTCGTAGCGCACGATCGCCTTCTCGAGGGTCTGCAGGTCGGCGAGCTGCAACTCCGCGTTGATGGTCTCCATGTCGTTCTTGGGGTCGACCGCCCCGTCGATATGGACCACGTCGGAGTCGGCGAACCCGCGGACCACCTGCGCGATCGCGTCCGCCTCACGGATGTTCGCGAGGAACTGGTTGCCCAGCCCCTCCCCCTCCGATGCCCCGCGCACGATGCCGGCGATGTCGACGAACGACACAGCAGCCGGCAGGATCCGCTCGGAACCGAAGATCTCCGCGAGCGTCGCCAGCCGCGGGTCAGGCAGATTCACGACTCCGACGTTGGGCTCGATCGTGGCGAACGGGTAGTTCGCCGCGAGCACCTGGTTCTTGGTCAGCGCGTTGAAAAGGGTCGACTTGCCGACGTTGGGGAGTCCGACGATTCCGATGGTGAGAGCCACGAGGGACCAGTCTACGTGGGCGGGGCAGGCAGACCCCGGCGTGCCTGAGCGCGGATGTCGGCGGTGCGCGCGAAGCTGAACCCGTGCCACTGGATTTCACCGCTATCGATTTCGAGACGGCGAACTCCAGTACTGCCTCCGCGTGCGCGGTGGGCATGGCACGCGTGCGCGCCGGCGTCGTCGTCGAAACGGCGGGGTGGCTCATCCGGCCCCCGTTCCCCCATGACCGATTCTTCGAGATCAACACCCGGATCCACGGAATCCGCGAGCAGGACGTCGCCGACGCCCCGACGTGGGCGCAGCAGCTTCCGGATGTGGTCGCCTTCATCGGAGGCGACATCGCGATCGCGCACAATGCCGGGTTCGACATGAGCGTCATCCGCCGCGCGTGCGAGGCGACCGGGACGCCGTGTCCCGATCTCGTCTACGCCTGCACCGTCCAGATGTCCCGGCGCACGTACGACATCCCCTCTCATCGCCTGCCCGCTGCCGCGGCGGCGGCGGGATACACCGGTTTTGTGCACCACGAGGCGACGGCGGATGCCGTGGCGTGCGCGCACATCGCGATCGACGCGGCGCGCCGTGCGGGTGCGCACGACATCACCACTCTTGCCGAGACGCTCGGCGTGCGGCTCGGTCGTCTGGAAGGGTTTGCTGCAGCGACCGAGACGGTCTTGAGCTGAGGCCCCGGCCGGCTGGAGTACGCCGCGGCGCGGTGAGGCGACGATGTCGGTGGCTCGCGGCATCCTGACGACATGGACGCATTACTGATGTCGGCGATCATCCTCGGGAGTCTGCTCGCCGGGCTCATCGCGGGGTGGGTCTTCGGCGCGGCAGGGGCGCGAGCGCGCGGAACCGTGCAGCTGAGCGCGCTCCGAGAGCGGCTCGCCGCGACCGAAGCCGCGCACTCGGCGGCGCTCGCGCAGCTCGACGGGCAGAAGGAACTGTACCGGGAGCTCATCGCACAGACGAGGGCCGATCAGGCAGCCCGCGAGGAACGGGAACGCCGAGAGCAGTCGGTGCTTCGCGCCCTGGAGCCGGTACGCGAGACGCTCCAGTCGATGCAGCTGACTGTCGCAGAGCTCGAGCGCGAGCGGCAGAGCCAGTACGGCACGATCGCCGAGCAGCTGCGCCGGGCGCAGCAATCCGACGAAGCGTTGCGTGCGACCACCGAGAGCCTCGCGAGCGCGCTGCGATCGGGGAGCACGCGCGGCGTGTGGGGAGAGACGCAGCTACGCCGAGTCGTCGAAGCGGCCGGTCTCACACGCCACGTCGACTTCGACATCCAGTCGACGATCGACACGGATGCCGGCACCGGCCGTCCCGACATGATCATCCGGCTCCCCGGAGACAAGGCGATCGCGGTGGACGCCAAGGTCCCCCTCGACGCGTACCTCGAGGCCGTCGCCGTCCCCGACACCGCAACCGGCGCTGACGCAGCGACCCGGCGCACGCTCATGGACAAGCATGTCAAGGCGGTGCGAGCCCACGTCGACGCGCTCGCGAAGAAGACCTACTGGGCAGGGCTCTCCTCGAGCCCGGAGTTCGTCATCTGCTTCGTTCCGAGCGAATCGCTCTTGTCGGCAGCACTGGATGCCGACCCGGCGCTGCTGGACTACGCGTTCGGCAGGCGGGTCGCCCTCGCTTCGCCGGTCAACCTCTGGGCCGTACTGAAGACCGTCGCTTACACCTGGACCCAACAGGACGTCACCGCGGATGCACGTCGCCTGTTCGATCTCGGCAACGAGCTGTTCGCGCGTCTGGGTGGCCTTGCCTCACACGCGAACGATCTCCGTCGCTCCATCGAGCGCACTGTCGAGTCCTTCAACCGCTTCGCAGGAACGCTCGAGTCTCGGGTTCTCGTCACGGCGCGCAAGTTCCCCGGCATCGATGAGACGAAGCTGGATGCCGCGACAGGACCCGCCCCCATCGAGTCGGCCCCGCGTCACCTGACCGCGATCGAGTTCCTTGACGACCGCGATGGCGACGAACCGGGCGGCACCGTTGCGGACACCGATACTCGCGTGCGCATCGCCGCCGATCTCGGCGACATCCGCGGCCGGATCCAGTCGCCTACGCGCCGCCCGGAATGAGGCTGAGCAGCGCGATGACGGTGCCTGACACCAGGATGAAGGCGCCGATCGACCACCACACCGACGGCTGGTGACCCTCCGGCCGACGGACCCGGAAGAACACGTCGGGTCGTCGCGCGGGATCGCTGGCATCGGCGATCACGGCCTGCGCCCCGGTGTGCGGACCCGTACGCGGGTTCCGGTCCTCGCTCGGCGGTGTCGACATCGCGTCACTCCTCGCTTCTGTTCGGCCTCCCCCGATTCTGCCAGCCGATCACAGCTCTGCCGGCCGATCACAGCCATTTCGACACGAGATGCTCCGAAGACAAGCGCCGGAGTGTTCCCGATGCCCCGCGCAGCACGACGCTCTCGGTGTAGACATAACCGCCCTCGCGTCGAACACCGGCGACGAGTTCACCGTTGGTCACCCCGGTCGCCACGAAGATCGTGTTGCTGCCCTGCACCATGTCGTCTGCCTCGTACACGTGCCCGCCGATCTTGAGTCCGGCATCGATCGCGCGCTGCGACTCGTCGTCATCGCGCGGCCAGAGCCTGCCCTGGATGTGTCCTCCCAGAGCCTTGATCGCGCACGCGGTCACGATTCCCTCGGGACTGCCGCCGATCCCGACGCACATATCGGTGCGCGCGTTATGGCGCGCCGCATTGATCCCGCCCGCGACATCACCGTCGGTCATGAGCCGAGTGCCCGCCCCCGCCTCGCGGATGTCAGCGATGAGCTGGTCATGGCGAGGGCGGTTGAGGACCGACACCACGATCTCGTCGACAGGCTTTCCCAGCGCCTTCGCGAGAAGCCGGATGTTCTCACCGATCGGCAGGCGGATGTCGACGACGCCGACGCCCGCCGGGCCCGTGACGAGCTTGTCCATGTAGAAGACCGAGGACGCGTCAAGCATCGTGCCGCGATCGGACACGGCGATCACAGAAAGGGCGTTGTTGCGTCCCGCCGCGGTCAGGGATGTCCCGTCGATCGGATCGACGGCGACATCGCACTGAGGGCCGCGCCCGTTCCCGACGCTCTCGCCGTTGAAGAGCATGGGAGCGTTGTCCTTCTCGCCCTCGCCGATGACGATCGTGCCATCGAAGCTCACCGTCGTGAGAAAGGCCCGCATCGCGTCAACGGCCGCCCCGTCGGCGGCCTCCTTGGCACCGCGGCCGATGAAGGGAACGGATCTGATCGCGGCGGCCTCCGTCGCGCGTACCAGCTCGAGAGCGAGGTTCCGATCAGGATGCAAGGGGCTCATGTCTGCGGTCAGGCTCACCATGCCTTCACCCTAGCGACGGCACCTGCGCTCTCCGCCCTCTTTCGCGCGCCGTCGCGCGCAACAATCACGGTTCTTTCCGCTCGCGAAACCGCGCGCCGGCTATGCGCCGCTGTGTCCGCTCGAGACTCCCGCCGCCCACTCGAGCGCGATCAGCACGATGAGGCCGATGACCGCCGAAAGCGCCATCGCGCCCATGAGCCACGCGAGGGTCATGCTCTTGGCCCGCGGCGAACGGATGTAGATCGCACTGGTGATCATCGCGAGGTATCCGGCAACCAGGAGCGCCAACGCCATCCCCGCCGAGGCGAACTGCAACGGCATGAGGAACGCGAACACGGTTCCGGCAACGACGAGCAGGATGCCGCCGGCGATCAGCCACCGTTTCTCGCTACCCTCCCGCATGGCGGGCTGGTTGCGTAGGCTGGTGGGGTCGTCTTCCTTCGGATCAGTCACCGTTGTGACGGTAGAACCGCCGGCCGCAGTCCGCACACCCCTTGACAGAGCCCCCGTCGGCTCTCGATCACCCGGCCGCACGGCTCACGACCGCGCGACTCACGATCGCACGACGGGCTCGCTTTTCGCATCGAAGTGCTGCGCGACCAAGAGAATCCCGCCAGAGGAGTTCGCGGAGTTGGCGAGGTCTTCGATCCACTCGCGGCTCAGCGGCGGGGGCTCGGGCTCATCGAACACGAACCGGAGCGGAATGGACGGATGCAGCCACAGCGTGGTGCGACCGGGTTCTTGATCATCGGGGTGCTGCCACGACACCGTGAAACTTTCGCCGCGGCGCAGCTTGGTCGCGATCACGACCTTGAGATGCGCGAGCGCGAGGTCATCGATGTAGATCGGGGTCGCCGACCCTCCGTAGTAGACAGTTCCCATGTGCGCCACCCTAGGCGTCGAGCGGCGAGTTCGCGCCAAGATGGCAGAACCTTCATGTTCCGGTTCAGCGTCTGTGCGGGCTCGATCAATCTCACGGCTCCCGTCTGCGTGAGCGCGCACGCGCTTCGCTAGAGTGACCGTGACCCCCACCGAGGTGAATCCCCCCGACAAGGAGCGCACTCATGCCCGTGGCAACCCCCGACCAGTACGCCGAGATGCTCGATCGCGCGAAAGCGGGCGGGTTCGCATATCCGGCCATCAACGTGTCCAGTTCGCAGTCGATCAATGCGGTGCTCCAGGGTCTGACAGAGGCTGGCTCTGACGGCATCCTGCAGGTCACCACCGGCGGCGCGGACTACTTCGCCGGCCACACCGTGAAGGCGCGCGCAACGGGCGCGCTGGCGATGGCGAAGTTCGCGACCGAAGTCGCCAAGAACTACCCCATTACCGTGGCTCTGCACACCGACCACTGCCCGAAGCCCGCGCTGGAGGACTTCGTTCTTCCGCTGCTGGCGGCATCCGAAGAGCAGGTGAAGGCAGGCGGCGAGCCCATCTTCCAGTCCCACATGTGGGACGGGTCGGCGGTGCCGCTCGCCGAGAACATCGAGATCGCCAAGGAACTTCTCCCGCGGCTCAAGAACATCAACGCGATCCTCGAGGTCGAGATCGGTGTCGTCGGCGGGGAAGAGGATGGCGTCAAGCACGAGGGCACCAACGACGCCCTCTACACCACCACCGGCGACGTGACGCAGGTCGTGGAAGCGCTCGGCCTGGGCGAGCAGGGGCGCTGGATCGCGGCGCTCACGTTCGGGAACGTCCACGGCGTCTACAAGCCGGGGAACGTCAAGCTCAAGCCGGAGCTGCTCGGCGAGATCCAGGAGGGTATCGCCGCCGCGTTCGGCACCTCGGCAAAGCCGCTCGATCTCGTCTTCCACGGCGGCAGCGGTTCGACCGATGAGGAGATCGCCCTGGCCGTTGCCAACGGCGTCATCAAGATGAACATCGACACCGACACCCAGTACGCGTTCACGCGGTCGGTCGCGGGTTTCATGTTCAGCAACTACGACGGCGTGCTCAAGGTCGACGGCGAGGTCGGGAACAAGAAGGCCTACGACCCGCGAGCGTGGGGCAAGATCGCCGAGTCGGCGATGGCCGCCCGTGTCGTGGAGGCGACGCAGCAGCTCGGGTCGGCAGGCAAGTCGCACGGCGCCTGAGGTCGTGTACGCCGTTCACGGCGTACCTGCGCTCACCCCATCGAGGACAGGTACGCCGTGAACGCCGGGTCGGACATCAGCGGCACGACGGCAAGGGCTCCCACGATCACGTGTGTGACGACCGCACCGACCAGCGGAACCCACCACGCGAGTTTCCTGGCCATCGTGCGACGCACCGAAAACCACGCGGTGATGAGGTAGCCGAGCACGAGCGAGATCGCCGCCGCAGTCCCCCAGACCCGTCCGCCGTCGAGATTCGTGTACTCGCCGGGGATCCCCATCACCTCGAAGACCGTGGCGGCGTACTGCGGAAAGTCGAGAAGCGCCAGCGCCGCAACCGCGACATTCACGAGCGCGTAGGCCAGCAGCGCGAACGTGACGATGCGATCGATCGCGCCGGAGCGCGCCCCGACGCTCGAGGCGCCGGACCCGGGCGCAGCACGGTCGGGGGACGCCGCCGATGCGGCATCGGTCACCGATTCGCCGGTCTCAAGCGACCACGTCGCATCCGGTTTCTGGATCCGGGCACGCTGCTCTTCGGGAGTCGCGTAGACGCCGTACCTCGGCTCCGGCCGCTCGTCCTCGCTCATGCGCGCACTCGCCCGCCCCGGTGACCGGCGGCACCCTGGCGAAGCTCCTTGGGGAGCGAGAACATCAGGTCCTCCTCAGCCGTACGAACCTCGGCCACGTCTCGGTAGCCCGCCGAGGCAAGGTCTTCCAGCACCTGCTGAACGAGAACTTCGGGCACGGATGCGCCGCTGGTCACGCCGACGCTGGCGACACCCTCCAGCCACTCCTGCCGGATCTCGTCGGCATAGTCGACGCGGTACGCGGCCTTCGCACCGTACTCCAGCGCGACCTCGACAAGTCGCACACTGTTCGAAGAGTTCGCGGAGCCGACGACGATCACGAGGTCAGCGTCCTGGGCGACCTTCTTGATGGCGACCTGGCGGTTCTGCGTGGCGTAGCAGATGTCGTCGGAGGGCGGGTCTTGCAGCTCGGGAAAACGCTCACGCAGTCGACGTACCGTTTCCATCGTCTCGTCGACCGACAGTGTCGTCTGCGATAGCCACACGACGCGCGATGGATCCCGCACCTGCACAGTGTCGGCCTCCTCGGGCGAATTCACGACCGTGATGTGCTCGGGTGCCTCGCCGGCGGTCCCCTCGACCTCTTCGTGACCGACGTGCCCGATGAGCAGGATCTCGAAGTCATCGCGGGCGAACCGCACGGCTTCGCGATGCACCTTGGTGACCAGCGGACACGTCGCATCGATCGCCTGGAGCTGGCGGTCCGCCGCGGACTGGACGACGGCTGGGGAAACGCCATGCGCACTGAAGACCACGTGAGCTCCCTCGGGCACTTCGTCGACCTCGTCGACGAAGATCGCACCCTTCTGCTCGAGTTCGGTCACGACGTGGATGTTGTGAACGATCTGCTTGCGGACATAAACGGGGGCGCCGAACCGCTCCAGGGCCTTCTCGACCGCGATCACGGCACGGTCGACGCCGGCGCAGTATCCCCGGGGCGCAGCGAGCAGCACCCGCTTGGGTCGGTCGACCGGGATATCCTGGAGGCGCTCTCGGCGCCGCGGGACGCGGGGCATGGGCATGTGGACCGCGGGAGTGCTCATCGCTCCGATTCTACGGGCGTGGTCTGAGCGGGGACGGGGAAACCGAGAGGGACTATGACGACGTTTCAGCCCGAGGCAGTTCCTGGGCAGTCCCCTCCCCCGGATTCGGTGCACCCCCGAGACTCCAACGCCCAGTCTCCGACGTCGGTCGCTCGTCTCGGCGAGACGATCCGCGGCTTCGTCGAGACGTGGGGCTCGGTGTGGGTCGAGGGCGAAATCACGTCATGGAACCTTCGCGGCGGGAACGTCTTCGGGCGCATCAAAGATCTGACGACCGACGCCACGATCTCGATCCGCATCTGGTCGAGCACACGCCAACGACTCCCGTCCGACCTCGCGGTCGGCGATCGGGTCGTCGCGTGCGTCAAGGCCGACTACTTCACCCGGACCGGTGACTTCAGTTTCGCCGTGTCGGCTATGCGGCACGTGGGTCTGGGGGATCAGTTGGAACGGCTCGAGCGGCTGCGAGCCCAGCTGCGCGGCGAAGGCCTCTTCGATCCCGCCCGCAAGCGGCCGCTTCCCTTCCTGCCGCATCTGATCGGACTGATCACGGGTGAGAACTCCGATGCCGAGAAGGACGTCCACCGAAATGCCGAGCTGCGCTGGCCGCGGGTCCGGTTCCGCACGCGCTACGCGGCAGTCCAGGGCGACCGCTGCGTCCCCGAGACCATCGCCGCGCTGAAGGCCCTCGACGCCGACCCCGAGGTCGACGTCATCATCATCGCGCGTGGCGGCGGCGACCCACAGACACTCCTCGGCTTCAGCGATGAGCGGCTCGTGCGCGCCGTCGCTGCGGCATCCACCCCGATCGTCAGCGCGATCGGTCATGAGAACGACCACCCGATCCTCGACGATGTGGCCGACCTTCGTGCGTCCACGCCGACGGATGCCGCAAAGCGCGTCGTCCCGGATGTCGCCGAACAACGAGCGCTGGTGGCGCAGCTGCTCAGTCGAGCGCGAACGCGGGTGACGCAGCGACTGTCCCACGACATCTCCCAGTTGGAACAGCTGCGCTCCCGGCCTGTGCTGCGCAATCCTGAGCATGCCCTCTCGCAGCGCGCCCAGCACATCGAGCTGCTGGTTGCGCGAGGTCGCGATCACGCGGAACGCGCCGTGGCGACGCAGTCCCGGCGTACCGCCGAGCTGCGGGCGGCGGTACGGGCGCTGTCTCCGGCCTCCACCCTCGCCCGCGGGTACGCGATCGCGCACCTCGCTGGCGGCGTCATCGTGCGCGACGCCGGGCAGGCACCCCCCGGCTCCGACGTCACGGTCACTGTCGGACGGGGATCGTTTGCGGCCCGCTCCGCGGGTGAGATCGCCGAGGCGAGCACGCCCGATCCGCCGCTCTAGGATGGAGTCCATGACCGCCGCGAACCCTTCCGCTTCGGGGGACATCGACGGCCTGTCTTTCGAGCAGGCGCGCGACGAGCTCGTGCGCGTGGTCGCGGAGTTGGAGCAGGGTGCCCCAACCCTCGAGGAGTCACTCCGACTGTGGGAGCGCGGCGAAGCGCTCGCGGCACGGTGCGAGCAGTGGCTCGTCGGTGCGAAGGAACGGCTGGATGCGGCGCGCGCATCATCCAGCCGTACCGAGAGCGGGAACGAGGGGTAATGGCGCAGCGTGAACGGATCGTCGCCGAACTCGGCCGACCCGAAACGGCCGCTGAGGCGGCAGCGCGCAAGGCCGAGTCCTCGCGTGTCTACCGCTCGAGCCAGACCTTCCGCAATCTCATCGCCGCTCTCGTCATCACTCTCGGCGTCGTCGCGATCGTCATCTTCGCGGTGCCGCGCGGCGAGCCGGCTCCGCAGGAACCGATCGATGTCGAAGCGGTGGCACGAGAGGTATCGCTGACCCTCGACGGGTCGACCGCGCTGGTTCCAGCGGTACCCGACAGCTGGCTGGTCACCTCCGCAACAGTCGCGGGCGAGGACCCGCGCACCTGGACGGTGCTGTATGTCCCCGATGGCGATGCCGGCTTCGTTCGCGTCGCGCAAGGATTCGGCGCCGACCAGACGTGGGCGACCCGGGAACTCTCGGGCGCGGATCCGGCCGGCACGATCGTCATCGACGGCGTCGAATGGGTGGAGTACGACATCCCCGACCCCGCGAGGGCGGGCAACATCTCGGCGGCGATCAGCACCACGCTCGGCGACGACACCGTGCTCGTCTACGGCGCCACGGATGCCGCAACGCTGCGCGTGGTCGCCGAGGGGCTCACCGAACAGATCATCGCTGCCCGGGAGGAGAGCTGATGACGCCGACCGCGACGCCCGCCGAGGTGTGGAACGAGATGCGCCAGGGCAACGCCCGGTTCGTCTCGGGAGATCCTTCCCACCCCCGGCAGGATGTCGAGCGTCGTCATGAACTCGCCAGCGGCCAGCGCCCCCGTGCCGCACTGTTCGGGTGCGCAGACTCGCGCCTGGCCGCGGAGATCATCTTCGATCAGGGCCTTGGCGACCTCTTCGTCGTCCGAAACGCCGGACAAGTGATCTCGGATTCTGTCGTCGGGAGCCTGGAGTACGCGGTGGCGGTGCTCGAGGTTCCCCTGATCGTCGTGCTCGGCCACGACGAGTGCGGCGCCGTTGCGGCAGCCATCGAATCCACGACGGTCGATGCTCCCTCACTTCCCCCGCACATCTGGCGGCAGATCGCCCCCATCGTCCCCGCGGTACGACGGGTCATCCGAGCATCCGAGGGCGGCGCTGTCGATGCCGAAGAGGTCGGCCGCGAGCATCTGAGAGACACGGTCGCCGAGCTCCTCCACTCGTCCGAGCTGATCAGCGACGCCGTGGCCGCGGGCACGCTCGCGATCGTCGGAGCGAACTATCGACTCTCCGAGGGGACGGCGGTACCCGACGTCATCGTGGGCGCCGCCGAGAACTCCTGATCACCGCGGGGCGGATGCCCCAGACAGAACCGAAGCGAAGGAACAAGGACGTGACTGACATCGAGTACCGCATCGAGCACGACACGATGGGCGAGGTGCGGGTCCCCACGCACGCGCTCTACGCCGCGCAGACGCAGCGCGCGGTCGAGAACTTCCCCATCTCGGGCGACGCGCTCGACCCCGCGCAGATCGTCGCGCTGGCGCGCATCAAGAAGGCCGCCGCGCTTGCCAACAAGGACCTCGGCACGCTCGATCCGCAGATCGCGGACGCGATCGCATCCGCGGCCGACGAGATCATCGGCGGCGCTCACGCCGACCAGTTCCCCATTGACGTCTACCAGACCGGCAGCGGGACCTCGTCGAACATGAACATGAACGAGGTGCTCGCGACCCTCGCATCCCGCAGCCTCGGCCAGACGGTGCACCCGAACGACCATGTCAACGCGTCGCAGTCCTCCAACGATGTCTTCCCCACATCGGTGCACGTCGCCGTCACACAGGAGCTCATCGACGACCTCATCCCGGCTCTGGACCATCTGGCGGTCGCGCTCGAGGAAAAGGCGGAGCAGTGGAAGAGCGTCGTCAAGTCCGGACGCACGCACCTCATGGATGCCACTCCGGTCACGCTCGGCCAGGAGTTCGGCGGCTATGCGCGCCAGATCCGTCTCGGCATCGAGCGGGTGCAGGCGGTGATCCCTCATGTCGCTGAAGTGCCGCTGGGAGGCACGGCGGTGGGCACCGGTATCAACACTCCGCTGGGCTTTCCTCAGCGGGTCCTCGAGATCCTCGTGGCGGAGACCGAGTTGCCGATCACGGAGGCCAAGGACCACTTCGAAGCCCAGGCAAACCGTGACGCGCTCGTCGAGGCATCGGGCGCGCTCCGGACGATCGCGGTGTCACTGACCAAGATCAACAACGACCTGCGCTGGATGGGGTCAGGTCCCAACACGGGGCTGGCCGAGCTACGCATCCCCGACCTCCAGCCCGGGTCATCGATCATGCCCGGCAAGGTGAACCCGGTGGTTCCCGAAGCCACACTCATGGTCTGCGCACGGATCATCGGCAACGACGCGACGATCGCGTGGGCGGGCGCCTCCGGAGCCTTCGAACTCAACGTCGCGATCCCTGTCATGGGTACCGCGCTTCTGGAGTCGATCCGGCTGCTCGCGAACACGGTTCGGGTCCTGGCCGACAAGACGATCGTCGGCCTCGAGGCGAACGTCGAGCGCGCTGCCGCATTCGCCGGCATGTCGCCGTCGATCGTCACCCCGCTGAACAAGCTCATCGGCTATGAGGCCGCCGCGAAGATCGCCAAGCATTCGGTGTCTGAGGGCATCACGATCCGCGAGGCGGTCATCGCTCTGGGCTACATCGACCGGGGCGAGCTCACCCTCGAGCAGCTCGATGAGAAGCTCGACCTCCTGTCGATGACCCGCGCGGGCTGACAGCGCGTGGATGCGCTCGGCACGAGTGCCGCGCGATAATCACGACATGGCGCGGTCGCAACGGCCGAGTACTGCTCGGCGTCGCATCGTCACGGGGTCGACGGTGGCGTGCGCTGTCGCGCTCGCGCTTGTCGGAGGCGTCACGTTCACGGTTCAGGCGGTCGGTGTCTGGAACGATCCGGCGCGGCTCGATGACCTCCTGCTTCCGATGGTCGTGTTCGGCGCGGCATCGCTCGTGGCGATCGGGATCGTGGCGATCGTCGGGTGGTACGTCGTCGGCGCAGCCGTCCGTTCGATCGAGGGCGTGCGGACCGCCGCCGAGAGCATGACTCTGGGCGATCTGAGCCGCCGGCTCCCCTCCGACGGCGAGCACGGTCTCGCGGAACTGTCCCAGACCGTCAACTCCATGCTCGACCGACTCGAAGGTTCGGTCGACTCGCATCGTCAGCTTCTGGACGATGTCCGTCATGAGCTGAAGACCCCGATCACCATCGTGCGCGGGCACCTCGAGATCATGGACGCTTTCGATCAGGCGGATGTCGATGCGACCCGGGCGATCGGGATCGCCGAGCTCGATCGCCTCTCCCGTCTGGTCGAGGACATCGATCTGCTCGCGGCGGCCGAGACCGACACGTACGAGCACGGCGACATCGACCTGGCCGTGCTCACCGCGCGGATGGGTGACATGGTCGCGGTCATCCCCGGGCACGACTGGCGTGTCGCCGCGCGGGCGACCGGACGGATGCGGGGCGACGCCGATCGCCTCCTGCAGGCGTGGCTCCAGCTCGCCGACAACGCGGCGAAGTACTCCCCCGAGACAACTCCGATCGAAATCGGGAGCGAGACGGATGCTGTCGAGGTTCGGCTCTGGGTCCGCGACCACGGCCCCGGTGTCCCGCCGGCGATGAGGCATCGGATCTTCCGCCGTTTCGACCGCGCGGGGCGACGCCGTAGTGTAGGAGGATCAGGGTTGGGATTGGCGATCGTCGACGCCATCGCAAAAGGCCACGGTGGCCGATGCGAGGTGAGCGACAGCCCCGGGGGTGGGGCAACGTTCACCATCCATGTGCCGCACACCAGCGGCGCGGCCTACCCGGCGCCGGTACGCGCCGATGACGTGATTCACCAAGGGGGGAGCCGGTGACGACGATTCTCATCGCCGAGGATGAGCCGCAGATATCGGCCTTCGTGGCGCGCGGATTGCGCGCCGCGGGGTACGAGACGGTGATCGTGGACGACGGTCCGCCCGCGCTCGAACTGCTGCGCGCGGGCGGCATCGACCTGGTGCTCCTGGACATCGGTCTGCCGACGCTGGACGGTTTCGACGTCCTCCGTCAGATCCGGCGCGAGGGTGGCACCGTGCCCATCATCATGCTCACCGCCCGCACGAGCACGCGGGACACCGTGGAGGGCCTGGAAGCGGGCGCGAACGACTACATTCGCAAGCCCTTCACCTTCGAGGAGCTTCTCGCGCGTGTCCGGTCCCGACTTCGGGAGTTGCCGACCAGCCCCGGGACGAAGATCTCTCACGGCGAAGTGTCGCTGGACCTGCTCTCCCGGCGAGCGCTGGTCGGCGGCCGCGAAGTCGAGCTGTCAGCACGGGAGTTCGCCCTCGCCGAGCAATTCTTGCGCAGCCCCGGCACAGTGCTCTCGCGCGAACAGTTGCTCAGCCGCGTGTGGGAGATGGACTTCGATCCGGGCTCGAACGTCGTCGACGTCTATGTGCGGTACCTTCGCGGCAAACTCGGGGCGCACCACATCGCCACCGTCCGCGGTGCAGGCTACCGCTGGGAGTGACGACCAACGAGAATGCCCCCGGCGTCTGGGGAGTCGCCGGGGGCGGGTCGGCTATTGGGGGGTCACCGACCGGGGGCCTCGCGATCTGGGGGGCTCGCGGAACCCTTTAGCTCCATGGTGTCAGACACCCGGTCACCACAGACCCGCCCCTCGATGAGACTCTTCTCATGGTTGGATACGGGTCTGCTGTGAGCGCGCCGATCCCGTCAGATCAGGACAACTCTCCGGATTCGAGAAGGTCCGTGACCAGCGCCGCGATCGCCGAACGCTCCGACCGTACGAGCGTGACGTGACCGAACAGTTCCTGGCCCTTGAGCGTCTCGATGACCGACGCCACGCCGTCGTGCCGACCGACCCGGAGGTTGTCGCGCTGACCGACGTCATGGGTGAGGACAACCCGTGAGTTCTGGCCGATGCGGCTGAGGACCGTCAAGAGGACGTTCCGCTCGAGCGACTGCGCCTCGTCGACGATGACGAACGCGTCGTGGAGCGAGCGCCCGCGGATGTGGGTCAGCGGCAGGACCTCCAGCAAGCCGCGCTCGACGACCTCGTCGAGGACATTGCCCGAGACGACCGAACCCAGCGTGTCGAAGACCGCCTGCCCCCAGGGGTTCATCTTCTCGCTCTGGTCACCCGGGAGGTAGCCCAGCTCCTGACCGCCGACAGCGAACAGAGGGCGGAACACGATGATCTTGCGTTGCTGCTGCCGCTCGAGCACTGCCTCGAGCGCCGCGCAGAGCGCGAGCGCGGACTTGCCGGTGCCCGCCCTGCCCCCGAGGGACACGATGCCCACCTCGGGATCCAGGAGAAGATCGATGGCGACACGCTGTTCCGCGGAGCGGCCGTGCAGTCCGAAGACCTCCCGGTCGCCGCGGACGAGGCGAAAGCCCCCGTCGCCGGTGACTCGCCCGAGGGCCGATCCGCGTTCGGAGTGGATGATGAGGCCGGTGTTTACGGGCAGTCCGGTGACCTGCTCGCTGGTGGCCACCTCGCTCTCGTAGAGATCGCTCAGCTCGTCGCCGGAGATGTCGATGGTTGCGATGCCCGTCCATCCGGAATCCACTGCCTGCTCGGCCAGGTACTCCTCGGCCGAGATCCCCAGCGAAGCGGCCTTGACGCGCATCGGCAGGTCCTTGGACACGACGGTCACCTCTTGACCGTCGGAGGCGAGATTCATCGCGACGGCAAGGATTCGACTGTCGTTGTCGCCCAGCCGCATCCCTGAGGGCAGAGCGTCGGGGTTCGTGTTGTTGAGCTCGACGCGCAGCGTGCCGCCCGCACCGACCGGAACCGGGAAGTCCAGTCGCCCGTGCTCTACCCGGAGTTCGTCGAGGTGACGCAGCGCCTGTCGCGCGAAGTAGCCGATCTCGGGATCGTGCCGCTTGCCTTCGAGCTCGGTGATCACGACAACCGGAACCACGACGTTGTGCTCCGCGAATCGGAAGAACGCGCGAGGATCACTCAGCAGCACCGATGTGTCGAGCACGTAGGTGCGCAGCGTCTGATCCTGCTCGGCATCCTCGATCCGGTGGTCCTGGAGGGCCCGATCCTGTGCCTGTGCTGCCCGTGTGGTCACAACCCACTCCCGCCCCGGGTGGTAAATCCCGGTACCCAGCGAGTCGACCAGGGGTCACGAGTCGCGATCCTGACGGCCGACCCGGTCGGGCGCCTTGCCCGACGAGTTGAACGTACGACGCCACCCGGGTGCCGCGGGCGGCGACACGCTGTCGGCACCGTTACGTCGAGGTAAATTTCCCTCGACCGCTACCAGGACCGGGATGCCGCGAACGCCGACACGGCGGACGCGAACAGCGAGAGCGATTCATCGTCCGTTCCGGCGTGAGCCGACACCCGGATCGTGCCGCCGCGCGGCGTGATGGTCACGCCCGCGTTGGCCAGCGCCGCCGCGAGGGGCCCGGCGTCCTGCGGATCGGGAGCGAGGGTCACGATGCCCGCGCGACGTTCGGGCTCTCGAGGGGTGAGGACGGGAATGGCGTTCTCGTCGGCGATCTCGATCACTCGCGTCGCCCGGTCGGCGACGACCTCGGAAATGGTCGCGACACCGACGTCATGGATCTCCTGCAGCGCGCTCCCGAGCCGCGCGGCAGCAAGCGAGTCAGCCTTCGAGACGATGAAGGCTCGCGCGTCAGGGGCCGGCGCGGGGAGGGCGTCGACGGGGAGCCCGTCGGCCACTCCCGCGTAGCCCGAGAGCACGGGGGTCAGCCTGTCGACCGCGCGCTGGCTGTAGCTGGCCACTCCGGTACCGCGTCCCGCGCGAAGCCACTTGTAGCCGTTCGCGCAGACGACATCGGCAGCACTGTAGTCGGCATCCACGATCCCGAGTCCCTGGATCGCGTCGACGATCAGAAGACGGTCACCGATGACCTCGCGCAACGCGGTCAGATCGGCACGAAATCCGGTGCGGAAGTCGACGAGGCTCACCGCGACGGCCGTGATCTCGTCGGTGAGCGCATCGCGCACAGCATCCGGCGTCATGTACCCGTGCTCGGGGTCGAGCCAGGCTGCGCGAACGGTGTCCATCGAGGCCTCGGCGCGCGCGGCGGCAATCGTCAGCGCCGGATACTCCGCACGCGAGAGCAGGATGGTTCCGCTGAGGCCATAGATGGCTTGCTGCAAGCCGTGGCTGGTAGAGGGTTGGATGACGACCTGCTCGGCAGGCACACCCAGCACGGATGCCGCGTGAGCACGCGACTGGTCGACGTGCTCGTTCACGAGGTCGACGCTGGAGCGGCGCCCCGTTCCAAGGAGTTCGGCATCCGCGTGCACTTCACTGCGCACGACGGGCGAAAGCGGACCGAACGCGGCCCAGTCGAGGTAGCCGGGCTCGGAATCGAACGATTCGATATACGTTGTGATGTCACCCGTCACGGTCACATTCTGGCACGGCCTGGCACCGACGGGGCGTGCGCGATGCGTCGACAGGACGCCCGGGAGAGGGGCTTAGCCGCCGAACCGACGCTCCCGACTCGCGTAGTCACGCAGCGCCCGTAGGAAATCCACTTCGCGCAGGTCGGGTCCAAGGGCCTCCATGAAGTAGAACTCGCTGTGCGCGCTCTGCCACAGCAGGAAGTCGCTCAGGCGCTGCTCTCCGGAGGTGCGGATGACGAGGTCGGGGTCGGCCTGTCCGCCGGTATAGAGGTGCTCGCCGATCTGCTCCGGGGTCAGGCTCGCCGCGAGTTCTTCGAGCGAACCTCCGTCGCGGTCGTGGGCGGCGATGATGCTTCGCACGGCGTCGACGATCTCGGATCTTCCCCCGTACCCGACCGCGAGGTTCACGTGGAGCCCGGTATTGCCCGCCGTGCGGGCTTCGGCAGCACCCAGCACGGTGTTCAGCTCCGGCGGGAGCAGGTCAGCCCGCCCCACGTGCTTGACCCGCCAATCGCGGACTCGCGAGAGCTCTTCGGCGAGACCGGCGATGATCTGCAGCAGATCGTTCAGCTCCGCGGCGTCGCGCTTTCGCACGTTGTCGGTCGAGAGGAGGTAGAGGGAGACGACACGAACCCCGAGGTCGTCGCACCACTCGAGAAACTCCCGCATCTTGGCGGCGCCCGCGCGATGGCCGTGCGCCGCGGTCTCGTAGCCGAGCTGGCGCGCCCAGCGGCGATTGCCGTCGATCATCATCGCGATGTGATGCGGCATGTTCTCCGGCGTCAGCTGACGGCGAAGTCGAGCGGTGTAGAGCCGATACAACGGCCCCTTACCGCGCGCCGTTGCCCGCACTCCCGATGCCACACGGCAACGTTACTCCTGCCGCCGCGGACTCATCTGCGAGGCACGTCGCCGACGAGAGGCCGCGAGCGTACTCCCACTGGCATACGCGGACTCGTAGGCTCGAAGAGTGACCCCATCCGGCGCGGACCATCAGCCCCCTCCCCCGACCCCCGACTGGGACGAGGCGGTCGAGGGCGCGGAAATGCCGCGGATCCCGCTGGTCGAAGAAGCCGAGTCCGTCACGCGCGACGAACTGAAGCCCTCCTGGCGCGGGTGGATCCACGCGGCGACCTTCCCGATCGCGTTTGCGGCCGGCATCGTCCTGATCGTCCTGTCGCAGGGTGCCGCCGCGAAGTGGTCGGCGACGGTGTTCATGCTGACGTCGCTGTTGCTGTTCGGAAACTCCGCGCTGTACCACCGGTTCCGGTGGAAGCCCGCGACCCGCGCTGTTCTCAAGCGCATCGATCACGCGAACATCCTGCTGCTGATCGCAGGGACGTACACCCCGATCGCGGTGCTCGCGCTCCCGACGAGGGAGGCGACCATCCTGCTCTCCCTGGTGTGGGGCGGCGCTGTGCTCGGCATCCTGTTCCGGGTGTTCTGGATCGACACGCCGCGCTGGCTCTACGTCGCCCTGTACCTGGTGCTCGGCTGGGCAGCCGTCATGTACATCGTTCCGCTGTTCCAGGCGAGCGCCGCAATGATGGTGCTCGTGGCCGTCGGCGGTGTTCTCTACACGCTCGGCGCTGTCGTCTACGCGCTCAAGCGCCCGAATCCCTGGCCGAACCACTTCGGGTTCCACGAGATCTTCCACGTGTGCACCGTGCTCGCGTTCCTGTGCCACTGGACCGCGTGTCTTCTCATCGGGCTCAGCCCGGCCTATCACGGGTAGACCCCGCCGGCCTCGAGAACGCCGCGTTAGGAGCCTTCGGGCCGCGAGTTTCGCTCAGGATCGACCTCGTCCGTCTCGGTCGCGGATTCGTCCGAAACGCCGAGGCCCTCCGCCTCCGCTCGGGCCTCGGCGTCGAGTTCATCCCGGATGTCGGCGCGCACGCGGCCGCGTCGGATCCGTCGCATCATGTCGGTGATGAGCAGGATCACTGCCACCGCGAGCAGCGCGATCACCAGGAAGCCCCACGGACCGGGAGTGACCAGGTTCGGATCGACCGTCGATGACGGACTCGGTACGGGGGTCGCGGTGACCATCGGAATGCGCATCATGTCTCGTTTCGGGTGGCCAGCGTCTAGCCTGGAGTTCCAGCCTACGACCCTCGAGACACCCCCATGACGACCGCCTCCTCTGCATCCGCCGACGCGATCCGCGCCAAGCTCGATGACCGCTACGGGAGATCGCGCGGTCGCGCGCCGCGCTGGGCGATCGCTCTCGGGCTCGTGGCGGTCGGCGCCGCGATCGGCTGGTTCGCATGGATGACGGTCGCGGGCTCACTCGAGAGCGTGGATGCCGACACCACGGGGTTCGAGGTGATCGACGATCGGGTCGTGAACCTTCGCTTCCAGGTGACGGCTCCCGTCGGACGCGAGGTCGCGTGTGTGCTGGAGGCGCAGGACGAGGATCACGGGATCGTCGGGTGGCGCGTGCTCGTCATCCCGCCCTCGACCGAACACACGAGGGGATTCGTCGAGACGATCCCCACGACGGCCGGCGCCACGACGGGTTTGATCAACTCCTGCTGGGTGACGTAATCTAGCCAGACCGTAATCCACGACGCCCTGGCGCTGCCGGGGCGTCTTGCCATATCGGCGCCGACGAAAGGAGACGCTCGTGTCCAGCGATGCCCCGGTGACCTTCCTCACCCAGGAGGCGTTCGATCGCCTCAGCGCCGAACTCGAGCACCTCTCCACGGTCGGCCGCGAAGAGATCGCAAAGCGTATCGAGGCGGCGCGCGAAGAGGGAGACCTCAAGGAGAACGGCGGCTACCACGCCGCCAAGGACGAGCAGGGCAAGCAGGAGGCCCGCATCCGTACCCTCCAGGCGCTGCTCAAGAACGCCAAGGTCGGCGAAGCACCCGAGAGCATGGGGGTCGTCGAGTCGGGAACTGTCGTCACCGCGATCATCGCGGGCGGCGAGGAGGTGTTCCTCCTGGGCAATCGCGAGATCGGTGCGGGTTCCGAGTTGGATGTCTATAGCGAGGCGTCGCCGCTGGGGGCCGCCATCCTCGGCCTCAGCGAGGGAGACAAGACCTCCTACACCGCGCCCAATGGCCGGGAGATCACCGTGGAGATCGTCAAGGTCGAGACCTACGACGGACAGTGAGTCGCCCTGTCAGTCCGCGGCGACATGAACGACGAACCCGGCGTTCTCGAGCGTCGCGATGACGTGCGCCTTGTGCTCCTCGCCTCGGGTTTCGACGCTCAACTGCAGTATCACCTCGCTGATCTGAAGCCCCTGCCCGTGGCGCGTGTGCAGCACCTCGATCACGTTCGCTCCGGCCAGCGCCAGCAGCTCTGACACGCGCGCAAGCTGTCCGGGCCGATCCGGCAGCGGGATGCGCATCGTCATGTATCGACCCGACGCCGACAGCCCGTGGGCGACGACGCGCTGAAGAAGCAGCGGGTCGATATTGCCCCCCGACAGCACGCACGCCGTCGGGCCCTGAGCGGTGATCTTGCCGGCGAGAATGGCGGCGACACCGACGGCTCCGGCTGGCTCCACAACCTGCTTGGCGCGCTCCAGAAGCACCAGCAGCGCCCGAGCGATGTCGTCTTCGGACACGGTGACGACCTCGTCGACCAGTTGGCTGATGATCTCGAAGGGCAGGTCTCCTGGGCGCGCGACCGCGATCCCGTCGGCGATCGTTGCGCGGGTGGCGACCTCGATGGGGTGCCCGGCCGCCAGTGACGCGGGGTAGGCGGCAGAGTTCTCGGCCTGCACTCCAATGACGCGGACGGACCGGCCCACGGCCGCTGCGCGCGCCTTGACCGCTGCGGCGACACCGGAGATCAGTCCCCCGCCTCCGATGCCGATGATGACCGTGTCGAGGTCGGGGACGTCGTCCATGAGCTCGAGCCCGAGCGTTCCCTGGCCCGTGATGATATCGGGGTGGTCGAACGGGTGGATCAGCACCGCCCCCGTGCGCTCCGCAAACTCGGCGGCCAGGCGAAGGGGGGTCTCCACCGTCGCACCTTCGAGGATCACATCGGCGCCGTACCCGCGTGTGGCCAGCAGCTTCGGAACCGGCACCCCGAGGGGCATGAAGATCGTCGCCGCGATCCCGAGCTCCTGTGCGGCCAGGGCGACGCCCTGCGCGTGGTTTCCTGCGGAGGCCGCGACGACGCCGCGCGCGCGCTCAGCGTCGGTCAGCCGCGAGAGCCGGTTCGCGGCGCCACGGATCTTGAACGAGCCGGTGCGCTGCAGGTTCTCGAGTTTGAGGGCGACGGGAACGCCGAGCAGGTCAGTCAGATGCAGGGACTCGTCCATCGGCGTGCGGCGGATGACGCCCGAAAGAGTTGCGGCCGCATCCTCGACGTCGGCGAGGGTGGGGATGCTCACCTCCCGATTCTCCTCGGCCGGGGAACCGTCGACCAAATCAGGTCGGGCGCGTCGGGTCTCGCGCCGGTCTCCCATGCCCGGTCACCGATGTAGACGGCCACGACGTTGACGAACGCGGCCAACGGGACCGCGAACAGAGCGCCCGGGATGCCCGCGATGAGCGCGCCGCCCGCGACGACGAGCACGACGGCCAGCGGATGGACCTTCACCGCGGATCCCATCAGAAGCGGCTGCAGAACGTGCCCCTCGAGCTGCTGGACGCCCAGCACGACCACCAGCATCCACAGCGCGATCCATGGGCCGTTGTAGACGAGCGCGAGGAAGACGGCGAGCGCTCCGGTGAGGACCGCACCGACGATCGGGATGAAGGAGCCGAGGAAGACCAGGACGGCGACGGGGATCGCGAGGGGCACCCCGAGCAGGAACGCCCCCAGACCGATACCGACCGCATCGATCGTCGCGACCAGCAACTGCGTCCGTGCGTAGTTGGCGACGGTGACCCAGCCGGCGCGCCCGGCGCCGTCGACCGCGGGACGGGACGCCCGCGGGAACAGCCGCGTGGTCCACCGCCAGATCCCTGATCCGTCAGCGAGGAGGGTGAGGAGGATGAAGACAGTCAGCAGAGCGCCCGTGGCCACGTGTCCCACGGTGGTCCCGATCGCCAGAGCGCCGGTCCACAAGAGTTCGGCCTGCTGCTGAATGAAGGTCCACGCCTGCGCGAGCAGGTCGTCGATCTGTTCGGCCGTCAAGTGAAGCGGTCCATCGATCAGGTACTGGCGAAACTGTTGCACGGCCTCGATGGTGCGCTGCTGAACCGACGGCCACTCGCGCGTGATCTGCCAGATCGCCAGCCACAGCAGGCCCGTGATGATGGCGGCAGTGCCCACGACGGTGAGGAGGATCGCGAGCCACTTCGGGAAGCGAAGGCGTAGCATTCCGGTGAACGCAGGCCATACCAGGGCCGTGAGCAGGATCGCGATCAGCAGCGGGATCACCAGCAGTTTGAGCTGGATGACGATCCAGACACCGACGCCGACGGCGGCCGCGATCACGAGGAATCGCCATGCGTACGCCGCGGCGAGATGGTACCCGGGAGGGATGCCGCGCGTCGCCTCCATCGACACGATCCGACGTCGGTCCCGGATCGCGTCAAAGAACGATCCTTTGGGCTTGTCGTCGGGAGCGCTCATCCGCTCAGTCTAGAACCGGGCGCACCGCCAGCCGGCAGCAGGCCCACTAGCGTGGGGGTGTGAAACGTGGTCCTCTCATCGCCGTTGTCGCGGGGGGTGCGTTGCTGCTTGCGCTGGGCGCCGCACTGGTCTGGGTACTGCTTCGCCCGGCGGGGCCGCAGGCGGTCGCGGAGGACTACTTCGAGGCTCTCACCCGTGGCGACGCCGCGTCAGCGCTCGCCCTCGTCGCCGCTGAGGATGTGGATGCCACCGTCGCCCAGGCGGCGTTCGAGGGCGCGTCGGGGAGGATCTCGGGAGTGACCGTCTCAGGGGTGGACGAGGACGGCGAAACGGCGACAGTGTCGGTTGCGTTCTCCCTCGACTCCCAGCCCGGCACGGCGGCGGTGGGGCTCGTTCGCACCGCCGACGGATGGAAGGTGACCGAGAGCGGGCTCGGATCGATGGCGATCAGCTCAACGCTCGGAGACGCCGCGGCGCTCGGCACCGCGATCGTCGCGGCGGACGAGCCGATGCTCCTCCTCCCCGCGCGCTATGACGTCATCCCCGCTCCTGTCGGCATCCTGACCGGCGAGGCGTCCGCGGCGGTAGTTCCCGGCGGCGCCGCGGCCGTGGACCTGCAGCCGCGGGTCGCGGACGGCGCGGTCGAGGCGGCGGCCACGCAGGTCCAGGCGTACCTCGACGCGTGCGTCGCGCCCACCGACTCGGTACCGGAGAGCTGCGGCATCCGTGTGCCGTGGGCAGCCGACCTCGCCGCTCTGGCCTCGCTGGCGTTTCGCGTCGAATCCGCGCCGACGCTCGCCTTCTCGGACGACCTGTCGAGCTTCGCGGCGACCGGCGGTGTGCTGGTCGCGACTGCCAGCGGCACGACCCGCGACGGTTCAGCGGGAAGCTTCACCTATCGCACGGATGAATGGTCGCTCCGCGGCGGCATGACCTTCACCGGCAATCGGCTGGTCCTGTCGGTGGACTGAGAACGGGCGGCAGCACGAGCTGTCCGTCAGAATTCTGCGCCCATCGTGTGCAGGCGTTCGATCCGCGCGGGGATCGGTGGGTGCGTGGCGAACAGGCGGGACATGCCCTTTGCGCTCAGCGGATTCGCAAACCACAGGTGCGCCATCGACGTATTGGCTCGGTTCAGCGGCTGGGCGTGGGACTCGAGCTTGGCGAGCGCGGATGCCAGACCGTCGGGGTCGCGCGTGGTGAGCGCTCCGGTGGCGTCGGCGAGGTACTCGCGCTGACGGGAGATAGCCGCCTGCACCGCGCCGGCCAGCAGCGGCGCGACGATCGCCGCGACGATGCCGAAGATGAGGAAGAACAGCTGCGCCTGGCTGTTGCCTCCTGAGCGCCTGAGTCCGCCGAAGAAGGCCATGCGCATGAGGATGTCGGCGAGCAGCCCCACCGCGACGACGAGGCCGAACACGATCAGTGAGACTCGAATGTCGTAGTTGCGGATATGTCCGAGTTCGTGCGCGAGCACTCCCTCCAGCTCCCGGTCGGTCATGATCTCGAACAGTCCCGTCGTCACCGTGATCGCCGCTTCTTCGGGCTTGCGGCCCGTGGCGAAGGCGTTCGGAGCTGAGTCCTCAACGACGTAGAGCCGCGGCATGGGCGTACCGGTCGTGATGCACAGGTTCTCGACCAGCCGGTAGTACCGCGGGGCCTCCTCCCGCGAGACCTCGATCGCGCCTGCCAACGCGAGCGCTTCGCGGTCTGCGGCGAAGTACTGCACCGTTGCGTATCCGACGGCGAAGATCAGCACGAAAGCGGTGACCCACCAGTTGTTGCCCATGAGCCAGCCCGCGAGCAGGCCCACGGCGCCCAGTCCCAGCACGAACAGGATCAGGATGAACCAGGTGTTGCGCTTGTTCCGCGCGATGGCGCTGTACATGCGGCCTCTCGCCGGAGCCGACTAGAACTGGATACGCGGCGGCTCGGAAATCGCTGCCCCGTCGACGACCTCGAAGAACTCCCGCTCGGTGAACCCGAGGTTCTTGGCGAAGAGATTGTTCGGGAAGACCTTGATCTTGGTGTTCAGTTCGCGAACACCGCCGTTGTAGAAGCGGCGGGATGCCTGGATCTTGTCCTCGGTGTCGACGAGAGCCTGCTGCAGCTGCAGGAAGTTCGTGCTCGCCTGCAGCTGCGGGTAGGCCTCCGCGACGGCGAACAGGGACTTCAGCGCTTGCTGCACGTGCCCCTCTGCGACACCGGCCTCTGCGGGGCCGGACGCCGACAGCGTCTCGGCTCGCGCCTGAGTGACGTTCTCGAACACGGCCCGCTCGTGGGCTGCGTAGCCCTTCACGGTCTCGATGAGCCCGGGTATCAGATCCGCGCGGCGCTTGAGCTGGACGGTGATGTCGCTCCAGGCCTCGTCTACGCGCACATTGAGCTGCACGAGCGAGTTGTACGTCGCCCACAGATAGATGCCAACGATGACGACCAGCGCCACGATGATCAGAACCGGGATCAGCCACTCCCACATGCCAGCCATCCTAGGGGACGGGCCTCACCGCTGACTGTGAGTGCGTCGGGTGTTCGCGCGCGGCACACTCAGCTTCCGAGCACGCGCTCCAGGTAGGCGTTCTGGAAGGCCCGCTGCGGATCGAGCCGATCGCGCAGTGTCACGAAGTCGTCAAACCTCGAATAGCGAACACGCAGCGCCTCGGCATCCAGCGTGTGCATCTTTCCCCAGTGCGGCCGGCCGTCGTGCGCGAGCATGATCTGCTCGACGGCGGTGAAGTACTCGGTGGGGTCCTCCCGCCAGTAGCGGTGCACCGCGATGTACGCGGAGTCTCTCTCGTGCGCGGTCGAGAGCCACCGGTCATCGGCGGCCGCGAAGCGCACCTCGACGGGGAACGAAATCCGCCACCCTCGGGCACGGATGAGCGCCCGCATCTCGTCGAACGCGGGGCGGGCCGCCGCGGCCGGGAGGGCGTACTCCATCTCGCGAAACCGCACCGTCCGGCGCTGCGTGAAGACGCGGTTCGACCGGTCGGTGTAGTCGCGATTGCCGGTGAGGTTGACCGCGAGGCGGGAGAACGGCGGCACGATCGCCGGAACCCGCGCACCGAGGCCGCAGACAGCACGGTAGACGCCGTTGGCGAGCAGGGTTTCATCGACCCACTTCCCGACCACCGGCAGCGGCGAGCGCACCGCAGACTCGGGCAGTCGTGTGTTCGACTTCGTCAGCGCGACATCCGTGTGAGGAAACCAGTAGAACTCGAAATGATCGGTCGCCGCGACCCGGTCGTCCAGGCCGTCCAGCACATCGAGCAGCGGCTCCGGACGCTCAGTCGCGTCGAGGAGGAAGGCGGGGACACACTGCACCGTCACCTCGACCAGGATGCCGAGAGCACCGAGTCCGAGCGCGACGGCCGGGAGCAACTCCGCGTTCTCGGTTTCTGTGACCCGCAGTAGCTCGCCGGTCCCCGTGACAAGCGTCGCCCCGACGATCTGGGTGGAAATCCCTCCGAAGGCGGCACCGGTGCCGTGTGTTCCCGTGGAAATGGCGCCGGCGATCGTCTGCCGGTCGATGTCACCGAGGTTCTCCATCGCGAGGCCGTGTGGCGCGAGCAATCCCGGGATCTGGTGCAGCCGCGTTCCGGCACGCAGCGTCACGCGACGCCGCTGCGCGTCGACGGACACGAGCCCTGTCAGATCGCTCAGATCGAGCAGGACGTCCGGGGCGATGGCGATCCCGGTGAAGCTGTGGCCCGAGCCCACCGCCTTGATACGACGGCCGCGGGAGAGCGCCGCCTGCACCGACCGCTGCACGGCATCTGCGGATGCCGGGAACTCGACGCTCTGCGGTCGCACGCGTGCCGAGCGCCCCCAGTTCTGCCAGGTGCCACCCGGTCGTGTCACAGGAACGCCTTCCCTTCGCCGCGATACGTCGGTGCTTCGCCGACGACGGTGTCGTCGTCGACGAGCAGGTAATGCTCGACTCGCTCGGCGAGTTCGCCGCTCTTGGCATGCCGGAACCACACCCGATCCCCCACGCGCAGGTGTCGAGCCGCTTCGCCCTGCAGGGGGGTCTGCACCTCCCCCGCTCCTTCGCGAGGCAGCGTTCGAAGACCGGTCGGCCAGACCGGCCGGGGCTGGCGCGACGCGACGGACGGGCCCGACGCTATCCATCCACCACCGAGGACCGTCGCGATGTCGGGGGTGGGCTTGCGCACGACCTCGAGCGAGAAGGCGGCCGCTGGCTGGGGGGCGAAGGCGCGGTATCCATCGAACAGGTGGCCGGCGAACAGGCCGCTTCCCGCCGTCACTTCCGTGACTGCCTGGTCGGATGCCGTGAACTCGAGCGATCCGGTTCCACCGCCGTTGACGAACTCGAGGGGGGCGATCGGTCGCAGGGCTGAGACGATCGCCTGACGCCGCTGCAGAAGCTCAGCGGACGAGCGCTGCTGCATCCATCGAATGAGGCCATCGCCCGAGCCCGTGGCATCCCCCTGGCCGGCGATCTGCGCCTCGTACATCATGAGTCCGACGAGTCGGAAACCGTCGCGGCGTGTGATCGCTCGGGCGAGGCTCGCCACCTCGCCCGGTTCATGCACGGGTGAGCGGCGGACGCCGATGTGACCGAGAGCGGGAGCACGCCACGACCCGTCGGCGTCGATTGCGACACGGATGACGGGCCGCGCGCCCGGCGGCACGACAGCATCGACGACGTCGAGTTGGGCAAGATCATCGACCATGAGCGTGACGCGCGCGCATGCCTGGTCGCTCTGGGCCAGGGCAGCGATCGCCGCGCGGTCAACTGTCGGATACCCGAGAACGACGTCGTCGTGCGTTTCGGCGAGCCAGAGCGCTTCGGGCAGTGTGAAGGCGAGAATCCCGGCGTAGCCCGGGAGCGCGAGGGTGGCGTCGATGGCCTCCCGCACGCGGATGGACTTGCTGGCAACCCGGATCGGGACGCCTGCAGCACGCACCGCCATGTCCAGCGCATTGTGCCGCAGCGCCCCGAGGTGAAGCGTCGCCACGGGGCCGGAGACGTCGGCTACGGCATCCGTCTGCCTTTGCCAGAAGGTGGCGGAGTCGTGAGCCGGCTGTTTCGCATCCGCCATCGCCTGACCAAACGACACCATGACGGCACTCTACTCGGACTGTCGTTCTGACTCTGGCGGCTCAGCGCGGTGCCGACGGCTAGCCGCTGGACCGACCCCCGCTCGCGGACTGATCGCGGCGCCCAGGCACAACCCGACCGTTGCCCGGCGCCAAGCGCGCTTAGGCGGCGTGGGGGTAGAAGGTGGGGAGGTGTCGTTCAGGCTGGACGACATACCTGCGCCCGTGTGGGGATACCCATTCCAGGGACCCGTCATCGAGGTGGGTGATCTGCCACCCGCCATGATGTTTCACCGTGTGGTGGCCCTGACAGAGCGGGGCCGTGTTGGTCACACTCGTCTCGCCCCCGTGTTCCCACGCGATCGTATGGTCGATCTGACACTGCGAGGCCGGTTTCCCGCATCCCGGTCCCATACACCGGTCAGCCCGCCACTTCACGAGCTTCACCAGCTCCGGCGGTGGCCGATACCTCGTGCGGCCCACCGAGACCACGGCCCCGGTTTCAGGGTGGGTCAGGACCCGCATCCACCCCGACGCATTACCGGCCAGCTGCCGGGCGGTCTCGATCGGGATCGGACCAACCCCCTCCACCTCCGCCGGATCGGTCACACCCTCGACCCCGAGCAGGGCAAGGGCAGGGACGGTGACCACCACGGTCGCTTGGATCCCCCGCGCACCCTCCGGGTGCTGGGCCACGACCCCATCGATGAGCAGGTCGCAGAACACGTCAGCACGAATCTCATCCAACGACCGCTCCCCCGAACCTTCGGGCGAGCCGCCGCGGGTCGAACCGCGGTCGTGGTCACGGATCACCACCGCCTGCTGGGTGACCCGGGTGTAGATCGCGTGAGCTTCCACCGACGGAACCAACGCATGCACCCACGCCATCGAATCCCCCACCGGTTCCACCACGATCCGACGCCCCCGCACCGCGGCTTCATGGCGCTCCGTCAGAGTCGGGGCGGTTTCCCGGTCAATCAACCGCCGCAACGCCCGCCGAAAAGACCCCACCGGCAACGACTCCGCCAACCCCAACGCCCGCCCCACCAGGCGTGCCGCAAGATCGGGGTCGAGCACATCCAGGTCATCAACGAGGATCTCCGCATGCCGGACCGTCACACCCGCGTGCGAGAGCGACTCCAACACGCTCGGATAAGAGTGCACCAGCGACTCGGCACGGGCGAGCATCATCCCCGCCGCGCTCTCCGTCACCCGCAACGCCGACGCCAACTCCAACCGGAGTGAGCGCATCACCAGCTCCCGCGACCCACCCCCAAACCGGGTCACATCATCCAAAGCCTCCAGGCGCAGGTCATCGACCCGCGCGAACCGTTGCGCCGCGAGCACCGCCTCCAGATCAGCCGCCTCGAGCACCAGAGCGACAGCATCCGGACGCGGCGGAACCCACCCGGCCTCACCATCCCACTCACACACATCGTGCTCGTACAGGAACGCGTCAGCATCCGAAGCCCCAGTCCCCGACTCACCCACGCCAACCTCTTCCATACCCCCGACACTACGAGGGGGCTCCGACATTCACGCGCCCATCCATCCCGTCGGTGATTGACTTGGCGCGTGGGATTCGAGCCGTGTCGCGTGGGTCACATCGATGAGCTCGAGACGTTCC